>NZ_JBFAOU010000019.1:0-74438 GCF_040675365.1 Catellatospora sp. NPDC049609
CGTTGGCCTATCTGGATGACGAATTTGCGATTCGGAGTCATCCAGATAGGCCAACGTCTATGCAAAAGCGGGACGGGAGGGGTCAGAGGGCGGCGAGGGAGCGTACGTAGTTGACCTGGGCGTGGATGTGGGCGACCACGCGCTGGTCGGTGACCGGGATGCGGGTGACGTACTGGCGCCCGCCGTTGCTGATCATCACCTGCACCGTGCCGGAGTAGCGCGTCTCCTTGGCCAGCAGGAAGAACAGGCTCAGGAAGCAGAGCAGGAAGAAGCCGAGCACGGCGCAGACCACGGCCCAGGTGGGGATGCGCTGCTGGGTGTGCCACTGGTCGCTGACCGCCCACTGCGAGCCGCGCAGCGGGATGTCACCGGTGGGCGTGTGGATCGTGGTCGAGGTGACTCGCACGTCGCCGAGCTGCACCAGCACCGGCCCGGGGCCGGCGGGCTGAGCGGGTGGGGCGGGCTGGACCCGTGGCGCCGGGGCGGGGGTGTGCGGCATCTGCAGGCGCGGCGGCGCCGGCTGCGTCACCGGCGCGGGATGCGGTTGCGGCACGACCGGCGGCACCGGGGCGGAGACCACGGGCGGCGCCGAGGCGACCGGTGGAGCCGAAGCCACGGGCGGGGCCGACGGGACCGGCGGCGGGTACGCGACCGGCGGTACGGGTGCCGAGGCCACACGCGGCGCGGGCGCGACCGGCGGAACCGGCGCCGAGACCGCGGCACGCCCGGACACCGCAGGCGGCGCGGAGGCGACGGGCGGGGCCGATGCGACCGGCGGGGCGGAGGCGACCGGCGGCGTGTACGGCACCGTCGGCGACGGATCCGCGGCGACCGTCGGCTCGGACCCGACCGGCGGGTGCGGCGGGGCCGGGGGAGCGGACGCGACCGGAGGCGCGGGCAGGTAGACGACCGGGGTCGTGGGCATCGCGTCGGCGGGCGGGGTGATGCGATGCGTCGGCTCCGCGGGCGGGACGGGCAGCTTGGCCTGGGCCTGGTCGGGCGCCTCGGCGCGGGCGCGGGCGCCGAACGCGGCCAGCGGCTCCGTGGGCAGCGGCAGGGTCGGCGGCAGGTCGCGGTGGTCGGGCTGGTCGGGCTGCTCGTCGGTCACACCCGGCACGATATCGGCTACGCGCCTGCCGGACTCCCGGCAGGAGCGGTCGGCTTCCGGTCGGCGGCGCCGTCCGGACCGGACGGACCGTCGCCCGGCACGCCGTCGCCGTCCGTGCCGTCCGGGTCGGGACCTGCGGCGGCGGAGGCCTGCTCGCGCTCGGCGCGCAGGTCGCGGCGGGCCAGGTACGCCACGCCGACCAGCGCGCCCACCGCGAAGATCCACCACTGGACGGCGTACCCGAGGTTGAGCCAGTCGTTCTCGTGGTCGACGGGGATGGCGGTGAGTCCCTGCGCGCCGGGGGTGTCCTCGTCGGCCAGCACGTACGCGCCGAGCACCGGGTAGGGCAGCCGCTCGGCGATGGCGGGCACGCCGACGCGGCGGGTCTCCCAGTGGCCGTTGCGCTGCTCGACGGCGCCCGCGCCGGACTCGGTCAGGTGCACGCGGCCGACGACGGTGACGGTGCCGCCGGGCGCGGCCGGGAAGTCGGGGGCGACGGTGATGCCGTCGGGGTGGGGCGGCACCCAGCCGCGGTCCACCAGCAGCGCCGAGCCGTCGGCCAGCAGCAGCGGGGTGAGCACCTCGTAGCCGACCTGGCCGTCCACGGTGCGGTTGCGGACCAGGATCTCCTGGCTGCTGTCGTACCGCCCGGTGGCGGTGACGCGGGTCCAGGCCCGGTCCTCGCCGGGCGACGGGGCCGCGCCACGGCCGGGCGGGGCCGCGGCCAGCACGTCGCCGACCGGCACCGGGTCGACCACGGTGCTGGCGTCGATCCGGTCGTTGATCGCGCTGCGCAGCTCGTAGCGGCCCCACTGCCATTGGCCGAGCAGCACCATCACGAAGGAGGCGAGCAGGGCGACGGCGAAGACGGTCAACCAGCGACGGGTCAGGAGGGAGCGCACGCGGGCAGTCTACCCAGGCCCTGAGCTGTGAGTTCTATCACGGACGATCGGTGGAACGGCCACTCGGGCGTCCGGCGGACACAGCGGGTATGGTGCAGCTTCGGACAGCCGCCCCGCGTCCGAGGGTACGGATCGAGCGCCTCGCCGCGGCGGGGTGCCGCGCAACGTCTGGAGTCCCGTATGTCTGGCAATCCCACTTCCGGCTTCGCCGGGCTGGGCAACCTCGCCGTACGCCGCTTTCCGACGCTCACCGTGCAGACGCCGCGGCTGGACGTGCGCCCGCTGACGGCGGCCGACGCCGATCCGGTGACCGAGATCTTCGCCGACAAGCACACGCAGCGCTGGCTGCCGTTCCCGAAGGAGTTCGGGCAGATCGACGGGCGCTCGTGGTGCACCGAGATGGCGGGGGAGCGCCGCGACAGCGGCATGGGCGACCACTACGGCGTCGTGCGGCGCGAGGACCAGCGGCTGGTCGGCTGCCTGTGGACCAAGCGGACCGACTGGGTGGGCCGGGTCACCGAGATCTCGTACGCCGTCTCGGCGGACACGCGCGGGCTGGGCATGGCGCCGGAGGCGGTGGACGCGCTGACCCTGGCACTGGTGCTGGAGCACGGCTTCCAGCGCATCGAGCTGCGGGTCGCGCCGGGCAACACCGCCTCGCGCCGGGTGGCCGAGAAGGCGGGCTTCACCTACGAGGGCCTGCTGCGCAACGCGGGCTACGTGCACAGCGGGCGCGTCGACCTGGAGATCTGGTCGATAGTCGCCGCCGACCTGCGCTGAGCGCGACGCGAGCAACCGAAACCGGGCAGACGACGAAAGGGGCCCCCGCCGGTCGGCGGGGGCCCCTTTCGTGTGGGCCGGATCAGTTCTTCTTTTTCTTCTTCGGGTTCGGCAGGTTCGCCGGCTTCTTGCCGAGGATCTTGTCCGACGGCGGGGTGAACTTCTGGACGTCCTGGCCCTTGAGCGCGTCCTTCAGCGTGTACGCGACGGTCTCGATCGGCTTCCAGGAGTTGTAGTCGCCGGTGGCGTGGAACGGGTTGTCCGGGTCGGCCATGAAGCTCGCCGCGGCCAGCTCCTTGGTGAAGCCCACGAACCAGGCGGCGCGGGTGTCGTCGGTGGTGCCGGTCTTGCCGGCCACCGGCCGGTCGACCATGCCGTACACGCCCGGCGCGGTGGACCAGCCGCCGCACGCGCCCTTGGCGGCGCCGTACCCGGTGACGCAGCGCATCGCGTCGGTGGCGGCGCGGGCCACGTCCTTGCTGACCTCCTGCCGGCAGCGGGGCGTGGCGACGGGCACCTGCTGGCCCTTGACGTCCATCATGGCCGGGCTGCCGTCGGGCTTCATGATCCCGGTGACGGGCAGCGCCTCGCAGAACTTGCCGTCGGCGGCCATGGTGGCGTACGCGTTGGCCATCTCCAGCGGGGTGGTGTCGGCGACGCCGAGGGTGAACGCACCCCAGGTCTTCGACTTGCCGGGCGAGGCCTGCAGCTTGTCGATCTCGGTGCGCCACTTCAGGCCGAGCCGCTCGGCCATCCGCACCGCCTTGTCCGCGCCGACCTTCTGCTCCAGCTGCACGAAGTACGTGTTGACCGACTTGCCGAAGCCGGACCACATGGCGTGGTTGCCGGTCATCGAGCCGCTGGCGTTGCTCGGGCACCAGTGCCCGCCGCCGCAGGAGCCGCGCTCGCCCCAGCCGGCGAAGTACTGCGACTTGTAGCGGTGCGGGGCGTAGAACCAGGTGTTCATCTTCATCCCGGCGTCCAGCGCGGCGACCATCGTGAAGACCTTGAAGGTCGAGCCGGCCTGGTATCCGGGCAGGTTGCCGCCGCCGAGCAGCGGGTTCACCGTGTTCGGGTAGTTGCCCTTGATCTTGCCGTAGCGCTTCGGGTCGGTGTGCGCGCCGTTGTTCGCCTGGTCCAGCGAGTACGTCCGGTTCACCGCCATCGCCTTGACCAGGCCGGTGCCGGGCTGCACCACGACCTCGCCGAGGGCGTACGCGCTGCCGATGGGCTGCCGCTTGGTCACGTGCTCCATCGCGATGTCCTGGATCTTCGGGTCCAGCGACGTGGTGATCCGGTAGCCGCCGCGGCGCAGGTTGTCCTCGCGCTCGCCCGGGTTGGCCCCGAACGCGGGCTGCGACAGCCACCAGTTCTTGAACATGTCGCAGAAGAAGCCCCAGCTGTTGTTCTTCTTCGCCACCGAGATGCAGTCGTTCGGCGGCTCGGTGATCTTCAGCTTGATCGGTTCCAGCTTGGTGGCCGCCGCGACCTCGGGCGTGATGTAGGCGAGCTCCGCCATGCGGTCGATGACGTAGTTGCGCCGCTGGGTGGCCGCGGTCTGGTCGCTGCCCGCGGGGTCGTACGCGCTGGGCGCCTTGACCAGGCCCGCCAGCGTCGCCGACTCGGCCAGCGTGAGGTCCTTGGGCAGCTTCGAGAAGAAGATCTGCGCCGCCGCGAAGACGCCGTATGCCCGGTGGCCGAAGTACGCCACGTTGAGGTAGCGCTCCAGGATCTCGGTCTTGCTGAGCTCCTTCTCCACCTTCATCGCCAGGCGCGCCTCCCGGATCTTGCGGATCGGGGTCTGCTCGGTCGCCGCCATCACCTCGGCCGGGGTCTGCGCGCCGTCGCGCAGCGCCATGCGCACGTACTGCATGGTCAGCGTCGAGGCGCCCTGGGACACCTCGCCCGCGGTGTGGTTGGCCACGAAGGCCCGCGCGATGCCCTTGGCGTCGACGCCGTTGTGCTGGTAGAAGCGCCCGTCCTCGCTGGCCACGATCGCCTTGCGGATGTTCTCCGAGATCTCGTCGATCGGCGCGTACTTGCGGTGCTCCTCGTAGAAGTTCGTGAGGAGCGTCTTGCCGTCCGAGGCGTACACATAGCTGGTCTGCGCCGGGGGCAGGCTCTTGAGCTCCGAGGGCAGGGAGTCGTAGTAATCTGCGCCGGCCTTCAGCCCGAGGCCGCCCACCGCGGCCAGCGGGTACGTGACCGCGGCCACGACGACGCCGGCGAGCAGGCCCGAGCGCAGGATCGGTGCGAGACGGCCAGTGGCAGAAATTGCGTCTTTTAGGCGGCTTAGCGGCTTCACCCTACAAAGGTAGGACAAACTACGCAGACGATGGATTCAAAGCAGTAAAAGACGCGACGTTTTCTCCCCCCGAGTCGGCATCACGACAGCCGACGTGATGAGGTTGGGGGCGTGACCAGTGAGCTGTTGGGACTAACGATCGGGGCGGTCCGGCCGCTCGACGCCGCCGCCATGACGCAGGCCCGGGAACTCCAGGCCAGGCTGACCAAGCCGGCCGGTTCCCTGGGTGAGCTGGAGGAGCTGTCCGTGCGGCTGGCCGGCCTCGCCGCGCTGTGCCCGCCGCCGCTGCTGGAGCCCGCCCACCTGGCGATCTTTGCGGGCGACCACGGGGTGCACGCCCAGGGCGTCACGCCGTGGCCGCAGGAGGTCACCACGCAGATGGTGGCGAACTTCCTGGCCGGCGGCGCGGCGGTCAACGCGCTGGCCCGCCAGACCGGCGTGACGGTGACCGTGGTCGACGTCGGCGTCGCCGCCGACCTGCCCCCCGCCGACGGGCTCGTCTCCGCCAAGGTCCGCGCCGGCACCCGGGACATGACGGTCGAGCCCGCGATGACCCGGGCCGAGGCGCAGGCCGCGCTGGAGGTCGGCGTCTCCACCGCGCACGCGCTGATCGACGGCGGGGCGCGGGTGCTGCTCACCGGGGACATGGGCATCGGCAACACCACCGCCTCCGCCGCGCTGATCTCCGCCTTCACCGGCCGCGACGCCGGCGTGGTCACCGGCTACGGCACCGGCATCGACGCGCCCACCCACCTGCGCAAGGTCGAGGTGATCCGGCGGGCGCTGGCCCTGCACGGCCCGTCCTGGCAGGACGACCCCGCGAGCGACCCGCTGGCGGTGCTGGCCGCGGTCGGCGGGCTGGAGCACGCCGGGCTCACCGGGTTCATCCTCGGCGCGGCCGCCCGCCGCACGCCCGTCATCCTCGACGGCGTGATCGCCGCGGCCGCCGCGCTCACCGCGGTCGCGTTCGCGCCCAGCAGCCGGGACGCGATGATCGCCGGGCACGAGTCGGTCGAGCCGGGCGCTAGCGTGGCGCTGTCGCAGCTCGAACTGAACCCGCTGCTGAGCCTCGGCCTGCGCCTGGGCGAGGGCACCGGCGCGGTGCTGGCCTACCCGGTCGCCGCCGGATCGGTGCGGGTGATGCACGAGATGGCGACGTTCGACAGCGCAGGCGTCTCCTCAAAGGATGAGCACAAGCAGTGAGCGATCTGTATCCGCTGGCCCTGCGGCTGGAAGGCCGGTCGGTGCTGGTTGTCGGCGGTGGCGCCGTCGCCACCCGGCGGGTGCCCGCCCTGCTGGCCGCGGGCGCCGTGGTGCGCCTGGTCTCGCCGGCGCTGACCCCGGCCCTGCGCGGGCTCGCCGACGCGGGCCGGCTCGACTGGGTACGGCGGCCGTTCACCGAGGACGACCTGGACGGCGTCTGGCTGGTCCAGGTCGCCGTGGACGATCCGGACGCCGCCGCGCGGGTCTCGACCGCGGCGGAGCAGCGGCGCATCTTCTGCGTACGCGCCGACGACCGGCACGCGGCCAGCGCCTGGACCCCGGCGGTGGCCCGGCACGGCGCGGTCACCGTGGCCGTGCTCGCCGGCGGTGAGCCGCGCCGGGCGGTCGCCGTGCGCGACCGGATCGCGAGCCTGCTCGCCACCGACGAGGCCACCGTGCCCGACGAGGTCAAGGGCACCGTCGCGCTGGTCGGCGGCGGCCCCGGCGACCCCGAGCTGATCACCGTCAAGGGCCGCCGGCTGCTGGCCGCGGCCGACGTGGTCGTCGCCGACCGGCTCGCGCCCGGCCTGCTGCTCGACGAGCTGCGCGCCGACGTCGAGCTGGTCGACGTGGCGAAGCTGCCGTACGGCCCGGCCGCCCAGCAGGAGGAGATCAACCGCATCCTGGTCGAGCGGGCCAAGGCCGGACTGTTCGTGGTGCGCCTCAAGGGCGGCGACCCGTACGTCTTCGGCCGGGGCGGCGAGGAGGTGCTGGCCTGCGCCGAGGCGGGCGTGCCGGTCACCGTGGTGCCCGGTGTGACCAGCGCCATCTCGGTGCCCGCCGCGGCCGGGGTGCCGGTCACCCACCGCCGGGTCGCACACGAGTTCACCGTGCTCAGCGGGCACATCGGCCCCGAGCACCCCGACTCGCTGGTGGACTGGTCGGCGCTGGCCCGCATGCGCGGCACCCTGGTCATCCTCATGGGCCTGAAGAACCTGCCCGCGATCACGGCCGCCCTGCTGGCCCACGGCCGCGCCGCCGCGACCCCGGCGGCGATCATCCAGGAGGGCACCACCGACCAGCAGCGCTCCGTGCACGGCACCCTCGCCGACCTCCCCGCCCTGGCGAAGTCCTTCGACCCACCCGCCATCGTGGTCATAGGCGACGTCGTCGACGTCCTCGCACCCTGACCCACCCGTCTTCCATGGACGTCGGCCTATCACGTCGAATTCTCGCGCCCCGGAGTCGATGTAGTAGGCCAACGTCCATGCCTGGCGTGGCTCGCCGCCCCGCCCCGCCCTCGACCCGTCCATGAAAAAGCGGGCCCGCCCCGGGGTGGGGCGGGCCCGTGCGGTGCAGCGGGTCAGGCGGCCAGGAGCTGGGCGCACCTGATCAGGCCGAGGTGGCTGTACGCCTGCGGGTGGTTGCCCAGGCCCCGCTCCAGGTCGGGGTCGTACTGCTCGGGCAGCAGCCCGGTCGGCCCGGCCGTGGCCAGCATCTGGTCGAACAGCTCCTGGGCGTCGGCCCGGCGGCCGGTGCGCAGGTACGCCTCGATCAGCCACGCGGTGCAGATGTGGAAGCCGCCCTCCTTGCCGGGCATGCCGTCGTCCCACTTGTACCGGTAGACCACCGGCCCGGACCGCAGCTCGGCCTCGACGGCCAGCACCGTGTCCAGGAAGCGCGGGTCGTCGTCGGCGAGCAGCCCGGACAGGCCGATCCACAGGCTGGAGGCGTCCATCTCCGGGAAGCCGTACGCGACGGTGTACGCCTTGGTGCCCTCGTGCCAGCCCTGGTGCAGGACGTTGTCGGCGATCCGGTCACGCAGCTCGACCCACTCGGGCCGCTCCTCGTTGGTGTGCCGTTCCAGCACCTTGATCGCCCGGTCCACCGTCATCCAGGACATGACCTTGGAGTACACGTGGTGGCGCGGAGGCAGGCGGGCCTCCCAGATGCCGTGGTCGGGCTCGTGCCAGCGCTGGCCGACCGCCTGGACCATGGCCTCCATGACCCGCCACTCCTCATGACGGATCTTGCCGCGCCTGTCGGCGACCGCCATCAGCACGTCCGCCACCGGCCCGAACACGTCGAGCTGCAGCTGCTTGTTGGCGGCGTTGCCGACGCGCACCGGCCGGGAGCCGGCGTAGCCGGGCAGGCTCTCGATCACCGCCTCGGGGCCGAGCTCGTACCCGTCAACGGTGTAGAGCGGGTGCAGGCGCTCCGGGTGCCCGCCGGTGCGGTCCACGACGCCGTCGACCCAGCGCAGGAACGCCTCGGCCTCGGTCAGCGAGCCCAGCTCGACCAGCGCCTTGACCGTCATGGCACCGTCGCGCAGCCAGCAGAACCGGTAGTCCCAGTTGCGGATGCCGCCCAGCGTCTCCGGCAGCGAGGTGGTGGCCGCCGCGATGACGCCGCCGCCCTCGAAGTGGCACAGGCCGCGCAGCGTGAGCGCGCTGCGCAGCACCGTCTCCTTCTCGACCGACGGCAGCTCCAGCGAGTTGGCCCACTCCCGCCAGGACGACTCGGCCTTCTCCAGCCGCTCGCCGACCGTCAGCGCGTTCGGGGTCAGGTTGTGGCTGCGCATGCGCATCTCCAGCAGCGCCTCGCCGTTCATCCTGGACAGGTCGATCACCGCGCGGGCGGTGTCGTGCCCGCCGTCGTCGACGACGTCCCACTCCACGCCGGGGGAGTACAGGCACAGGTGCTCGCTGGTGCCCAGCACCAGCAGCCCGTCGGTGAGCGGCTGCAGCTGCACCGGCACCTGCCCGAACTCGGGTCGCGGGGCGTACTCGACGCGCACCACGGTGTTGCCGGTCAGGCGGCGCATCAGGCTGTCGCCCTCCAGCCAGTCCGTGACGGTCAGCCCGGACCAGCGGGTCTCCACGGTCATCGTGCCGGTGCGGTAGCGCTGGCCCAGCGGGTGCCCGCCGCGCTGCGGCGCGACGGTGAAGTGGCCCGCGGGTGCGCCGCCGAGCAGGTCGGCGAAGATCGCCGCCGAGTCGGGGCGCGGGTGGCACAGCCAGCTGACCCGGGCGTCCGGGCTGATCAGCGCGACGGTGCGCCCGTCGGCGAGCATCGAGTGGCGCTCGATCGGCACCGCCCGCTCGCCGAACAGCCAGTGCCGGCGGGTGTCCAGCAGCAGCGCCAGGATGCGTACGGCCTGCAGCGGGTCGGTGACCCGGTGGCCGGCGGCGGTCTCGCCGGTGCCGACCTTGACGCCGACGTCCTTGCCGGACAGGGTGCGGAAGGCGTTCTCGTCGGTGATGTCGTCGCCCATGAACAGCACGGCGCCGGCCGAGACCTGGCGGCGCAGCTCGTCGATGGCGGTGCCCTTGTTCGAGGCGAGCACCGACAGCTCGACGACCTCCTTGCCCTCGGTGGTGTGCACGTTGGGCCAGGCGGCCGGGCCGCATCGGATGGCGTCGGTCACCGCCGTGGCGACGGCCCGGGAGGCGGTGCGCAGGTGCACCGCCACGCTGGCCGGCTTGTTCTCCAGGCGTACGCCCGGATGCTCGGCGGCGATGCGTTCCAGCTCGGCCTGCAGCCGGCTGCGCAGGTCGACCTGGTCGGGCGCGAGGCGCTGCACGAAGCCGATGTCGAACTCGGAGCCGTGACTGCCGATCAGATGGACCTCGCTGGGCAGGCGGGACAGCGCCGCCAGGTCGCGCAGAGCCCGGCCGGAGACCACCGCGACGGTGGTCTGCGGCAGGGTGGCCAGCGAGCGCAGCGCCGCCACCGCCTCCGGCAGCGGGGCGGCGGCTGACGGGTCCTCCACGATCGGCGCCAGGGTGCCGTCGTAGTCGCACGCCACCAGCAGGTGGGGTACACGGGCCAGCTGCGTCAGCGCGGAGCGCAGGGCGGGGTCGAAGCCGTCGCGATCGAGATCGACGGTCATGCCCAGGGTCATGGTATGGCTCCCAGTTCGGTCAGGAAGTCTGACGCCCAGCGCGCCACGTCGTGGCGGCGCAGGTGCCGCTGCATCACGCTCATCCGGCGCCGGGCCTCGTGCTCGTCGACGGTGACCGCGCGCATGAGTGCGTCCTTGACCGCGTCCAGATCATGTGGATTGCACAGGAACGCCTGGCGCAGCTCCCCCGCCGCGCCCGCGAACTCACTAAGCACAAGCGCGCCCCCATGTTCGAGGCGCGCTGCCACGTACTCCTTGGCCACCAGGTTCATACCGTCCCGCAACGGGGTCACCATCATCACATCGGCCGCGCAGTACAGCGCGGCCAACTCACTGCGACTGTACGACTGGTGCAGGTAATGCACGGCAGGCACGCCGACGCGACCGAAATCCCCGTTGATCCGGCCGACCTCGCGCTCGACCTTGATGCGAAGTGCCTGGTAGTGCTCGACCCGTTCCCGGCTCGGCGTCGCGACCTGCACCATCACCGATTCGGGCACGGAAAGCCTTCCCGCGGCCAGTAGCTCGCGATATGCCTTCAGCCGGTGCTCGATGCCCTTGGTGTAGTCGAGCCGGTCCACGCCCAGAATAACCGTTTTGGGGTCTCCCAGCTCGGCCCGGATCTGCACGGCCCGTTCGCGGACAAGTGGGTTGTCCGCGAGACGCTGCATCTCGCCCACATCGATGGAGATCGGGAACGCATCGGCCTTGACCTGGCGTCCCTCGTATTCGATCACGTTTCCGTGGTACGGGGTGCCGAGCAGGTGGCGGGCCAGCCGGATGAAGTTCTGCGCGGCCAGCCGCTGCTGGAAGCCGACCAGGTCGGCGCCGAGCAGCCCGCGCAGCACCTCAGCTCGCTGCGGCAGCTGCATGAACAGCTCGATGGGCGGGAACGGGATGTGCAGGAAGAAGCCGATCTTGAGGTCGGGGCGCAGCTCGCGCAGCATCGCGGGGACCAGCTGGAGCTGGTAGTCCTGCACCCAGACGGTCGCGCCCTGGGCGGCCACCTCCGCCGCGGCCTCCGCGTAGCGCCGGTTGACCACCCGGTACGCCTCGCGCCAGCGGCGCCGGAAGACCGGCGGCTCGACGTTGTCGTGGTAGAGCGGCCAGATCGTGGCGTTGGACTGGCCCTCGTAGTAGCGCTCGAGGTCCTCCTCGGAGAGCGGCACGGGGCGCAGGTTGATCCCGTCCAGCTCGAACGGCTCCGGAGCCGGCCCGGGCGACCCTGCCCAGCCGATCCAGGTGCCGTGCCGCTCGACGAGCACGGGATGAAGGGCGGTGACCAGCCCGCCGGGGCTGCGCCGCCAGCGGCGGCGTTGGTCGTCTTCGCCGGTCACGCGCCCACCCGGGGTGTCCACGGGGACCTCGTCCACGGGGAGCCGGTTGGCGACGACGACAAAGGGGCTGCGATCGGCCATCGCTGCCTCTCCTCCGATCGGTGGATCGTTGGCCATCCTCTGAGACTACTGAAGTCGTCCGGAAGGAGGATCAACGGCGCGGCTTGCGGTGGCGATACGTGTAGATCATCCCAGCGGAGCGCATTGATCACAACCCGGTCCGTGATGCCCGTCCCGTCCCGCGCCAAACCCCGGGTCGGGGCGTCCCGAGCCACCTGGGAGTATTGACGTGAAGACGTCTGAAGGGGGTTGGCCCGACCGTGGCCCAGTACATCTACACGCTCGAAAAGGCACGCAAGGCGCACGGCGACAAGGTTGTGCTCGACAACGTCACGCTCAGCTTCCTGCCGGGTGCCAAGATCGGTGTGGTCGGCCCGAACGGCGCGGGTAAGTCCAGCCTTCTGCGGATCATGGCCGGCCAGGACATCCCGAGCAACGGCGAGGCCCGGCTCATGCCCGGCTACACCGTGGGCATGGTGGCCCAGGAGCCGCGCCTGGACGAGTCGCTGACGGTGCTGGAGAACATCGAGCTCGCCGTCGCCGACACCAAGCGCAAGCTCGCCCGGTTCAACGAGATCGCCGAGCTGATGGCGACCGACTACTCCGACGCGCTGATGGACGAGATGGGCCGGCTCCAGGAGGAGCTGGACCACGGCGACGCGTGGGACCTCGACTCCAAGCTCGAGCAGGCCATGGACGCGCTGCGCTGCCCGGAGCCCGACCTGCCGGTCGGCCCGCTGTCCGGCGGCGAGAAGCGCCGCGTGGCGCTGTGCAAGGTGCTGCTGGAGCAGCCCGACCTGCTGCTGCTCGACGAGCCCACCAACCACCTGGACGCCGAGAGCGTGCTCTGGCTGGAGCAGCACCTGGCGAAGTACCCGGGCACGGTGATCGCGATCACCCACGACCGGTACTTCCTCGACAACGTGGCGCAGTGGATCCTCGAGCTCGACCGCGGCCGCACCCACCCGTACGAGGGCAACTACTCCACCTACCTGGAGAAGAAGGCGGCGCGTCTGGCGGTCGAGGGCCGCAAGGACGCCAAGATGAAGAAGCGCCTCTCCGAGGAGCTGGAGTGGGTCCGGTCGAACGCCAAGGCGCGCCAGACCAAGTCCCGTGCCCGCCTGGACCGCTACGAGGAGATGGCGGCCGAGGCCGAGAAGACCCGCAAGCTCGACTTCGAGGAGATCCAGATCCCGCCGGGCCCGCGCCTGGGCAACACGGTGATCGAGGTCAAGGACCTCAAGAAGGGCTTCGGCGACCGGGTCCTCATCGACGACCTGTCGTTCTCGCTGCCGCGCAACGGCATCGTCGGCATCATCGGCCCCAACGGCGTGGGCAAGACCACGCTGTTCAAGACCATCGTGGGCATCGAGAAGCCGGACGAGGGCGGCGTCAAGGTCGGCGAGACCGTGTCGCTGTCCTACGTGGACCAGAACCGGGCCGGCCTGGACAGCGGCAAGACCGTGTGGGAGGTCGTCTCCGACGGCCTGGACTACCTGATGGTCGGCAAGGTCGAGATGCCGTCGCGGGCGTACGTCGCCGCGTTCGGCTTCAAGGGCCCGGACCAGCAGAAGCCGGTCAACGTGCTGTCCGGCGGCGAGCGCAACCGCCTCAACCTGGCGCTCACCCTCAAGATCGGCGGCAACGTGCTGCTGCTCGACGAGCCGACCAACGACCTGGACGTGGAGACGCTCTCCAGCCTGGAGAACGCGCTGCTGGAGTTCCCCGGCTGCGCCGTGGTCATCTCCCACGACCGCATGTTCCTCGACCGCGTGGCCACCCACATCCTGGCGTGGGAGGGCACCGACGAGGACGAGTCGAAGTGGTTCTGGTTCGAGGGCAACTTCGAGGCGTACGAGAAGAACAAGATCGAGCGCCTCGGCGTCGAGGCCGCCCGCCCGCACCGCGTCACGCACCGCAAGCTGACGCGCGACTGACCACCTCATGATCAACCGATTTGCCAGGCACCTGGGCGTATCTTGACCGCTCTTTCGCCCAGGTGTCTGGCAGGTCGGACGATCAACGCGAGCGGAGAACGATGAGATTCACCTACCACTGCGCGCTGCGGTGGTCCGATCTTGATGCGTACGGGCACGTCAACAACGCGCGCTTCCTCACCCTCTACGAGGAGGCGCGCGTCGCGATGATGTTCGTGGGCGCGCGCGAGGCCGGGGTGACCTCCTTCGAGGAGGGGATCGTCGTCTCCCGGCACGAGGTGGACTACCTGCGGCCGGTGGACTACGGCGACCCGGTGCGCATCGAGCTCTGGATCACCGACCTGCGGCCGTCCCGGTTCACCGTCTGCTACGAGCTGTTCGACGGTGACCTGCTGGCCAGCCGCGCGCGCTCGGTGCTGGTGCCCTACGACCTGGTCAGGCAGCGGCCGCGCCGGCTCAGCGAGTCGGAGCAGAGTTTCCTGAAGCCATGGCTGTCGACCTGACCGACCGCGCCGACGCGGCGGTGTTCCTGCGCCGGCTGCTGCGGCTCGACCCGGCGACCCTGGTCCGGCTGCGCCCGGCCGGGGCGGGCCGGGTGGCGCTGTGGGCGCCGCTGCCGTGGGGCGTGCTGGTCACCCGCACCGTCGCCGGCACCGTCGACCGCGACCGCGTCGCGGCGGCGTCGGCGCTGCTGGAGGGGTCCACCGAGCCGGCCGTGCGGGACGCCGACTGGCGCGGCGCGCTGCCGCCACAGCGGCAGACCCCGGTGGAGCGGCTGCCCGCCGCGGTGATCAGCGGCGCCGCCGCGGCCGCCGCGCAAGCGCTGCGCGAGGTCACCGCGGAGGGTCTGCACGGGCGTGCGGTGGGGCAGCGGATGCTGCGCGACGCGCTGCTCGACCACGTGGCGGTCAGTGGTGTGTCCGATGTGGACGGTGTACCCTTCGCCGTACCCCAGCGCCTGGTGCAGGCGTTGGTGCAGATGGGGTTCCTCGGCACGGCGGAGGTGACCGTCGTCACCGCAGGTCCGTGGACGGGGCTCGCCGGCTCCTACGGGACAGCCTGGTTCCGGACACCGACTTTGGCCGTACGGCCTATTGTCCCCAGTACGATCAGATGATCGGGCATCGTCTGTTCAGCCTGGGACCTTCGGTAAGGGGATGACGAAAGACGGCTGTCCGGGTAGCCTCCTCGCCGGGGATGGAACTGAGGGTAGGCAAGCAATCTCCCTCAGCATTGATCTGTCGGCTTCAGGCTACGGTCGGACAGGAGCATTGGCGATGGCGTGGTTCTCGTGGCAACGCTTGCGGGTGGGTCAGTCAACAACGGAGACGGCGCGGCAGCGCACCGTGCCGCAACAGCGCAGTCTCTTCGAGGTCCCGGACGATCTGTCCATGATGGACAGTCTGCCGCCGGCACCCACCACGCTCGCCTCGGCTGAGACGCCGCAGGTCAACCTGCGCCGCATCGCCGCCACCCTGGACCTGCTCGACATCCGCTACCTCTCCGACGGCGAGGAGAGCCTGCTGGCGCTCTGGGAGCGGCACGCGCTGCTGTTCGCGGTCGAGGGCCCCGACGACGAGATCCTGGTGATCCGCGCCCGGCCGCACGCCACCGTGCCGCCGGAGCTCGCCGACCTGGCCTACCGCGCCGTCAACGAGTGGAACCACACCCGCCGCTTCGCCAAGGCGTACGTCGGCGACCCGACCGAGCGGGGCCAGCTGCCGATCTACGCCGAGTGGCAGGTGCCGCTGCGGTCCGGCGCGCACGACGCGCTGCTCATGGAGATCCTCGACTGCGCCGCCTCCGTCTCCACCACGTTCGTGGACTGGATGCACAGCGACGGCGGCCTCCTGCTCTGACCGCGCCCGCGCGGCCGGTGACGGGCGCGCGGACGGCGACAGCCGCCTGACCGGGGCTCGTACACCCGGACAGGCGGCTGTCTTCGTGTCGGCCGCCTGAGCGGGCGGCACGGCCGTCTCCGGCGGCGAGGGCGCGGGCGGACGGCGGCACGGTGTCCCGAGGTGGTCGCCAGGCGGCTCACTCCATGCGCGGGAACAGCCCGATGCGGCCGTGGTACTCCCGGCCCAGCTCGTCGGTGTCCGAGCCCACCAGCAGGCCCAGCGGGGTGGGGGCGAAGGCGCGCACGCCCACGCCGCGGCTGCGGGTCGGGTTCCACGGCAGCGCCATCCCGGTGACCGGGTGGATCGCGGCCACCCCGGGGCGCTCCACCGCGCCCGGCCCGGCCGACTCCATGCCGTAGGGGTTGTCCAGCCAGCGCTGGTGCCCGCCCACGTAGACCGCGCCGCCGACGATCTCGACCGCGTACAGCGAGTCGCCGCCGGTGTGGTTGATCCAGGTGGGGCGGACCCGGCCGGTGGCGTACGTCTCGAACCGCGCCGCGGTGTCACACGCGATCTCGACCCCGCTCAACCGGCCCGTGGTCACGATGACCAGGTACTCCCCGTCCGGGGAGAAGTCGACTCCGCGCATGTACGTGTCGAAGCCCTCCCGGCACAGCGGCACGTACGCGTCGGTCCACCAGTTCGCGGCCTTCGGCGGGTTGCCGGTCAGGTCGAACATCGCCGCCTGCACCCGCCGGGCGCCGCCCACCCGGGTGAACGCGCCGATGGCCATCAGCCGGTCGCCGGCCGGGGAGACCGCGATGTCCTCCACCTTGACCCGGCCGATCTCGGGGGCGTCCAGCCGCGCGTCGAACCACGGGTCGACCTCGCCGGTGAACGCGTCCAGCCGGGCCAGGCCCGGCCGGGCCACCTGGTCGATCGCGGTGAACGAGCCGCCGACGTACAGCCAGTCGCCGGAGACCGCCAGGCCGCGCACGTCACCCCAGTTGATCGACGCGTCGAAGCCCTCGACCTGCTCGCCGGTGGCCAGGTCCAGCCGGGCGAGGCCGCGCCGCTCGTCGCCGTTGACCTCCTCGAACGTGCCGCCGACGAAGACGGAGCCGGCCGGCCCCGGAGTCAGCGAGAGCACCACGCCGTCGAGCTCCGGGGCGAAGTCGAGCACCTCGCCCGTGCGCAGGTCGAAGGCGAACAGGTGCTCGCGCTCGTGCTCCTGTTCGAGCACGGCGTCGGCCACCCGGGTGAAGTCGCCGCCGACCACCACGGTGTCGCCGACCACGGCCAGCGCGTGCACCTCGCCGTCCAGGATGTGCGGCGTCCAGTCGGCGGGATCCTCGTCCACCGTGCGGACCGGGCGGGCGCCGAGGTTCTCGGGCTGGGGGCTCTGCGCGGCCCACACCGCGGCCGGCAGTGCCATCGCGGCCAGGGCGGCCAGCGACACAACGCGACGGCGCATCAGGACGTCTCCTCGTAATTCAGGGCATACTTCACCTGCCTTAACGAGGCGACCGAAAAGTAGGGCACCCTCCCGACCGGTCCGGTCAGGAAAGTGCCCCAGGTCACACGGGAGCCGTCAGCGGCCTCTGATCACCCGGCGAGCCGTGGTCTCAGTGCTCCGCATTGACCATGAAGAACGCGGCCCGCTCCAGGTAGTCCCACAGCATCTTGTCCAGCTCGGGGGAGAGCTCCAGCACGTCGACCGCGTGGCGCATGTGGTGCAGCCAGGCGTCGCGCTCGACCTCGCCGATGACGAAGGGCGCGTGGCGCATGCGCAGGCGCGGGTGGCCGCGCTCCTGCGAGTAGGTGGTCGGACCGCCCCAGTACTGGACCAGGAACAGCCGCAGCCGCTCGGCGGCCGGCCCCAGGTCCTCCTCGGGGTACATCGGGCGCAGCACGGGGTCGCCGGCCACCCCGGCGTAGAACTCGTCGACGAGCAGTCGGAACGTGTCCTCCCCGCCGAGCAGCTCGAAGTAGTTCGGCACCGGCAGGGACGTCGTGGGGGCGGCTTGCTGGTCACTCACCCGGCCTAGGCTACCCGGCGGCGGGAGCCTCATTGAGGCGCCGGGCGCGCTCGATGGCGGCGGCGAACCGGTCCTGCGGCGGCCACACGCTGAGCGCCACCAGCACCAGCACCACGCCGGCCACGCTCCACAGGCCGACGACCTCGTGCAGCGCCCACCGGTTGGCGAGCAGGCCGGTGATCAGCACGGCGGAGCCCTGCATCACCTGCACGCCGCTCTGCATCACCCCGAACGCCCGCGCCCGGTAGACGTTGGGCAGCGCCTGCACGAACAGGCCGTTGGCGGTCGGCATCATGCCGGCGACGCAGAAGCCGCAGGCGGCGGCCATCAGGCAGACCATCGTCAGGGACGGGTTCAGCAGCGCGGGCACCAGCACCAGCGGGCAGAGCAGCGCGAGCGGCCGGATCAGCATCCGCTTGGTGTCCGGGGCCAGTATCCGGCCCACCACGATGCCGCCGAGCACGAAGCCCGCCGGGTTGGCGAGCATGATCAGGCCCTGGGCGAAACCGCGCTCGGCGTCGCTCGCCCCCGGTTCGAGATGGTGTGCCCAGACCGCGGCCAGGCCCTCCGGCACGATCGCGAACAGGGTCACGCTGAAGACCAGGATCGCGATGCCGCGCAGCGCCGGGATGCCGAACACCACCCGGAACCCGTCGGCGGTCTCGCGCAGCAGGTTGCGCCGCGCCGCGCGGGCGTTGGCGGCGGGGCGCCTGGTGACGAACGTGGCCAGCAGCAGCGCCGACAGGCCGAACGTGGCGGCGTCGAGCAGCAGCGACGCCCGCGGGTTCAGCGCGGCGAGGAAACCGCCCGCGAGGTAGCCGGCGATCTGGGCCGCCTGGCCGGCGCTGAGGTTGAGCGACAGGCCGACCACCAGCCGGTCCCCGGTGAGGATCGACGGGAGCAGGGCGGAGCGCGCCGCGTCGTACGGCGGGTTGCCGAGGGCGGTCAGGAAGAGCAGGCCGATCAGCACGGGCACCGGCAGGTCGGGCACCGCGACCAGCGCGATGAGCACCATCCGGGCCAGGTCGCTGACGATCATGACCGTGCGGTACGGATACCGCTCGGCGACCGCCGCGAGCAGCGGCCCGAGCAGCACCCACGGCGCGAAGCTGATCGCGAACGTGGCCGCGGCGGCGCCGGCCGACTGGGTCTGCTGGTAGACCAGCGCCGTGACGGCGGCCTTGGCCAGGTAGTCGCCGACCCAGGAGAGCACGCTCGCGCCGAAGACACCCCGGTACTCGCGGTTGGCGAGCACCTCACCGAAGGTCGCGCGCTGCTCGGGTTGCGAGGCGGACGGTTCGTTCGGCGGGGGATTCTCGGTGCGTGTGGGGTGGTGCACCACCGGTTGGTCCTCCATGGATCACGACATGCTGTCGAGGACCGTCATCCTGTCGCAGAGTCACGCCGAATGACCGTCCCATACGGGAACTCGTCGGTTGATTCTGCCCGATCGGTGGATAAAGCGCTAGCCTCTACGGATGATGCCCCGCAGTTCCATCAGGCGTTCTTCGCCGCCGGTTCGTCGGCCGGGACCGAGGCGCGCAGCATCCGGGCGGCCTGCATCTGCGCGGCGATGCCGGAGGCCTCCAGCGCCTCGGTGAGCCGGCGCCGCATCTCCCGCTGCAGATCCCACTGCCGGTCGGCGGAGGTCTTGCAGACGGTGCGGATCACCGCTCCGTCCACACTGATGTTCTCGACGCCCAGCACCTGCGGCGGCTCGACGAAGTCGGCGGACCACTCCGGGTCGTGCGCGAACGCGTCCACGGCCTGGCGCAGCACCGAGGTGGCTTCCTCGACGCCGACGAAGCCGATCGGCACGTCGATCATGACGGTGGCCCAGCCCTGGCTCTTGTTGCCGATCCGGATGATCTCGCCGTTGCGGACGTACCAGATGACACCACGCCCGTCGCGGATGGTGACGGTGCGCAGGCCGACCGACTCCACCACGCCGACCGCCTCGCCGGTGTCGATCACGTCGCCCACGCCGTACTGGTCCTCCAGCAGCATGAACAGGCCCGCGATCAGATCCTTGACCAGCGACTGCGCGCCGAAGCCCAGGGCCACGCCGGCGATGCCCAGGCTCGCGATGAGCGGCCCGACGTTGATGGCGAACTCGCTCAGCACGATCAGGAACGCGACGGAGAAGACGCCGACCGTGACCATGCTCTTGAGCACCGAGCCGATGGCCTCGGCGCGCTGGCGTCGCCGTTCCGGGAAGACCGTCGTGGCGGTGACCACCGAGGTCGGGATCTTCTCCCGGATCGGCCGCAGCATCGTGGGCACCCGGCCCTGCGCGGTGCGGGCGACGATCTTGTTGATCGTGTGGTTGAGCAGCGCGCGGGCGATCATCGCGACGATGATGATGATGATGACGCGGATCGGCTTGATGAGGAGGTAATAGCCGCCGTCGGCCAGCCACTGCGAGTCGGACAACTCGTAGACGCCCTTACAGATCTTGTCCTCCATGCACGCGACGGAGGGCGTCTCGGAGGGGTCGGGGGCGAACACGCTCAGCATGGCTACGTAAGTACCTCATCGGTCGGGGTCGGGCTCAGGCGGGTCTCTCGCAGACTTTTCCTCGCAAATGCCAATGAGCTGGGCAAAGCGCGGTCGAGAATTCATGAGACCGCCGCAAATTGTAGGTGCATTCACCAGATCTATCGGGGACGATGGTCACAATGACGCCATGATGTGAGTGACCCCGGAGGGTGAGACCGATGCCTGACATACGACCCGCAGCCTCCTCCGCCGCGTTGCTCCTCAACGCGACCTACGAACCGCTGTGTGTCGTGTCCGTGCGTCGGGCCGCCATCCTCATCCTCTCCGGCAAGGCCGTCTGCGTCGCCGACGGCGACGGGGTGCTGCACAGCTCCCGCCACCACGTGCCGGTCCCGCTGGTCGCCAAGCTCACCCGCTTCGTCCGCGTGCCGTACCGCACCCAGGTCGGGCTGTCCCGGCGCGCCATCTTCGCCCGCGACGGCGGGCGCTGCGTCTACTGCCAGGGCCCCGCCGAGACCATCGACCACGTGCACCCGCGATCCAAGGGCGGCCAGCACTCCTGGGACAACGTGGTCGCCGCCTGTGCCCGCTGCAACCACCACAAAGGGGACAAGACGCTGGGCGACCTCGGCTGGCGGCTGCCGGTGAAACCCACCGTGCCGCACGGCGCGATCTGGCGGGTGCTCGGGCACCGCACCCCGGACCCGCGCTGGGCCGAGTGGCTGGAGACGGCCTGACGCTCAGGCCTTGCGGGCGCTGACCAGGCTCGCGAACACCACGATGTTGTCGGCGTAGCCCAGCTCGCCGCCGACCCACCGCCCGCCGCAGGTGATCAGGCGCAGCCCCGGCCTGCTGAAGTCGTGGTAGATCCGGTCCACCGGCAGCTTCTCCTTGCTGAACCGCTCGATGCTGTTCACCTCGAACACGGTGATCCGGTTGTCCCGGCGCGTGATCTCGATCTTCGCGCCGGGCTTCAGCTCGTTCAGCCGGTGGAACACGCCGGGCTTGTCCCGGGTGTCGACATGCCCCACGATGATCGCCGGCCCGTACTGGCCGGGGGAGGGCCCGTCGTCGAACCAGCCCGCCTCGTTGCGCAGCAGCAGCGAGGGCGTGTCGATCGCGCCCCGCTCGTCCAGGCCCACCCCGTGGATGTACGCCTTGACCTCGATGTCCGGGATCTGGATCCGCAGCGGCCGGCTCGGGCCCAGCACCGGGAACTCGCCCGGCGGCGCCTTGGCCGGTCCGCGGAACAGCTCGGCCAGCGAGAACCCGTGCGCCCGGCCCAGGCCGATGCCGACCCCGAACAGGCCGGCCAGCACCAGCAGCACGGCCAGCGGACCGCTCAGACGGCGCGGCACGGCGGTCAGGCGGGGGTCAGCGGGCTGCGCCCGCGCCGCCGGAACAGCAGCAGCCCGACGCCGAGGGCGACGGCCGCCGCGCCCGCCCCGATCATGGTGGAGCCGTCGTCGGCCAGCGCGCCGCCGCCGGTGTTGGGGCCGTGGTGCGGGCTGTCGTGGTTGACCACCCAAAGCGTGGTGGTCGCGGTCTGCCGGCTCGGGCAGGTCAGCTTCACGTTGTAGCCGCCGGCCTTCTTGTCCTCCGGCACCGAGGCCGCGGCGATCAGGTACGAGTTGACCGGCTCGACGGTCACCTCGCCGAACGCGTCGGAGTGGACCTTCGCGTTGTTCAGCGCGTCACCGCAGCTCGCCCGGATCGCCACCTGGAACCCGGCCTGGATGGTGCTCGGATTGACCTCGACGAAGACACTCTCGGCGTGCGCGGGCGAAGGCGCCGTGAGAGCCGCCACGACCAGCGCTGTCGCGCCGGCCGCCACCCGGAGAGCAGACCGCATGATTCCCCCAAACCGGTAACCCGCCCCCGAACCACCCGGGGCTCCCACGCATCCTCTCACCGATAAGTCCGGTTTCGCCCCAAAACATGAAACCCGCCCCGAACCATCCTCACGCTCGCCCCCTGACCCGCCGCCCTGTCGCAACTCTCAGGGAGTTGCGCCCTCACAGGGCTCAGTGGCCGCGACTCTTTAAGAGTTGCGGCATGGTGGGGCGGGTGGGGGCGGGGCGGTCGACTCGGTCAGGGGGTGGTGGGCGGGGTGAGGGGGCGCCAGGGGAGGGGGGTGGACAGGATCATCGTGCTGGAGGGGCGGCCGTGGGGGGCGAGGCGGTCGATGACCTCCTCGAAGGCGTCCATCGAGGTCGCGGCGACGCGGAGGATGCTGCACGCGTCGCCGGTGATGCGGTGGATCTCCAGGATCTCGGGCCAGGTGGACACGGCCGGGTCGCGCAGGATGCAGCCGGCGCCGTAGCAGGACATCTGGATCAGCGCGATCACCGGGCGCCCGGCCAGGGCGAGGTCCACGTGGGCGTGGTAGCCGGTGATCACCCCGGCCTCCTCCAGCCGCCGGACCCGCTCGGCGACGGCCGGCGGGGACAGGTGCACCCGGCGGGACAGCTCACTGAAGGACAGCCGCGCGTCCGCCTGCAGCTCGCGCAGCAGCGCCCAGTCCATGTCGTCCACGACGCGCTTTCCTTTCGTAAACGAAAAGCCCCGACCCCAGTATGAACGTTAAGCCGACCGACCCGAGCGCCGTTGAACCGGCATTCCGTCGCGCGCCCTTCCGGAGAGATCATGACCTGGTCCGGAGAACCTGGAGGAACGCGTGAACGCCACATCGACGACGACGCCGGCCGTACGCCCGGCCACCGCGGCCGAACGCGCGGCGCGCGCCGAGGCCAACGGCGGCGAGCCGACCCTGGAGTTCGCCCAGCGCACGCCGTACGAGGCCTACGTGCACGCGGACACCTTGCACACGCTGCAGCAGACGCTGAGCAAGGACCCCGGCGAGATGTCCTTCCTGATGATCAGCCAGGTGATGGAGCTCTACTTCGGGCTCGTGCGCTTCGAGCTGCGGGAGACCCAGCGGCTGCTCGGCGAGGACGACGTGTACGGCGCGCTCGCCCCGCTGCGGCGTACCGCCCTGCACCTGGACGGGCTGAACGCGGCCTGGCAGACGCTGCGCTGGATGACCCCGGCCGACTTCAACCGCTTCCGCAACCTGCTCGGCGAGGGCTCGGGCTTCCAGTCGGCGATGTACCGGCACCTGGAGTTCCTGCTCGGCCTGAAGACCGCGTCGCTGATCCGGCCGTTCAAGCGCCAGGACGAGGTCTACCACGCCCTGCTGGCCACCCTCAACGGGCCGAGCGTCTGGGACGACGTGATCGCCCTGCTGGCCCGGCGGGGCCACGACATCCCCGCCGACCTGCTGTCCCGCGACTTCGCCCAGGAGCACGAGCCCCACCCCGCGGTCGAGGCGGCCTGGGTCGCCATCTACGCCGACGAGAGCCCCGACAACCACCTCCGCCTGCTCGGCGAGGCCCTCACCGAGGTGGCCGACCGCTTCGACGACTGGCGCCACAAGCACCTCAAGGCCGTGGCCCGCACCATGGGTGCGAAGGTGGGCAGCGGCGGCTCCAACGGCTACGCCTGGCTCCAGCGCAGCATGGCCCGCACCGTCTTCCCCGAACTCTGGTCCGCCCGCACCCACATGTAATCGTCGATCATGAACTTATGGCACGGTTCGACGGCGTGTCGGTGCCATAACCTCCTGATCAGGGAACGTCAGTCAGCAGTAGAACAGCGAGAGCAGCAGATGGTTTTCAGCGAGGACGACGCCCTGCGGCGTGATGAGGCCGACCCGGGGCACCGGGACCTGTTCCGGGTGCCGCCCGCGGAGGGCGGTGGGCACGCGGAGGTCGCCTACATGGCGGGCAACTCGCTCGGGCTGCCGCCGCGGGCGACCCGGGACGAGCTGCTGGAGGATCTCGACGACTGGGCGCGGCTCGGCGTCGAGGGGCATCTGGAGGCGGGGCGGCCGTGGCTGCCGTACCACGAGCTGCTGACCGAGCAGGCGGCGCGGCTGGTCGGCGGGCTGCCGAGCGAGACCGTGGTGATGAACTCGCTGACGGTCAACCTGCACCTGCTGATGGTGTCGTTCTACCGGCCGTCCGGCGCGCGGACCCGGATCGTGATCGAGGACGCGGCGTTCCCGTCGGACAGCTACGCGGTGCGCAGCCAGGTGCGGTTCCACGGGCTGGACGCGGACACCGAGGTGGTGCGGCTGCGCCCGCGTGACGGCGAGGACTGCCTGCGCACCGAGGACGTGCTGGCGTACCTGCGCGCCGAGGGCGACCGGGTCGCGCTGGTGCTGCTGGGCGGGGTCAACTACCTGACCGGCGAGCTGATGGACATCCCGGCGATCACCGACGCGGGCCGGGAGGCCGGCGCGGTGGTCGGCTGGGACCTGGCGCACGCGGCCGGCAACGTGCCGCTGCGGCTGCACGAGTGGGGCGTGGACTTCGCCGCCTGGTGCTCGTACAAGTACCTGAACTCCGGGCCGGGCGCGCTGTCCGGCGTCTTCGTGCACGAGCGGCACCTGGGCGACCCCGACCTGCCCCGGTTCGAGGGCTGGTGGAGCACGGCGGCGGGCACCCGGTTCGAGATGACGCCGACCTCGCGGCCCCCGGCGACGGTCGAGGCGTGGCAGATCTCCAACCCGCCGATCTTCGCGATGGGTCCGGTGCGGACCTCGCTGGAGCTGTTCGACAAGGTGGGTATGCAGGCGCTGCGCGCCCGGAGCCTGCGCCTGACGGCGTACCTGGAGTCGCTGCTGGACGAGGTGCTGCCGGGGCGGCCGCTGGCCCAGGTCACCCCGCGCGACCCCGAGCGGCGCGGCTGCCAGCTGTCCGTGCGCACCACCGAAATCGGCGCGAACGAGCTGGCCCGGCGGCTGCGCCACGAGCACGGCGTGATCGCCGACGCGCGCCAGCCCGACATCGTGCGCTTCGCGCCGGTGCCGCTGTACTCGACGTACCACGACTGCTGGCGGGTGGCGCAGGCCCTCGCCGCGATCTTCCCGGAGGTTTCCGCATGACGCGGGAGAAGCACGTCGCCGTCGTCGGCGCCGGGCTCGCGGGCTGCCTGCTCGCCTGCTACCTGGCCCGGCGCGGCTACACCGTGACGATGTACGAGCGCCGCCCCGACCCGCGCACCGGCAAGGTCGAGCGCGGCCGCTCCATCAACCTGGCGCTGTCCGAGCGCGGCCTGGACGCGCTGCGCCGCATCGACCTGGACACCACCGTGATGGCCGACGCGCTGCCGATGCGCGGCCGGATGATCCACCCGGTCGCGGGCGAGCTCGACTTCCAGCAGTACAGCGCCGACGGCCAGCGGGCGATCAACTCGATCAGCCGCGGCGCGCTCAACAACGCGCTGCTGGAGGCCGCCACGTCGCTGCCGAACGTGACCGCGCACTTCGACCACCGCCTCGTCGGCCTCGACCCCAAGACCGGGGAGATGCGGTTCGAGACCCCCACCGGTGCGGTCATCGCGCAGGCGGACATCGTGCTGGGCACCGACGGGTTCAGCTCGGCGGTACGCGGGCAGCTGCTCGCGCACACCGGCCTGACCGAGAGCCTGGACTTCCTGGAGCACGGCTACAAGGAGCTGACCATCCCGGCCCGCGACGGCGAGTTCGCGCTGGACCCGGGCGCGCTGCACATCTGGCCGCGCGGCGCGTCCATGATGATCGCGCTGCCGAACCCGGACCGCTCGTTCACCTGCACGCTGTTCTGGCCGACCGGCGGCACCAACGCGTTCGCGTCGCTGAGCAGCCCGGCGGCGATCGAGAAGCACTTCGCCGAGGTGTACCCGGACCTGATCGAGCTGGCCCCGAACCTGGTCGACGACTACCTGCACAACCCGGTCGGCGTGCTGGGCACGGTGCGCTGCCACCCGTGGCACGCGCACGGCCGGGTCGGCCTGCTCGGCGACGCCGCGCACGCCATCGTGCCGTTCTACGGCCAGGGCGCGAACTGCGCGTTCGAGGACGTGGTCGAGCTGGACCGGATCCTCGACGAGACCGGCGACGACTGGGACCGGGCGCTGCCCGAGTTCGAGGCGCGCCGCCGCGAGCACACCGAGGCCATCGCGCAGATGGCGCTGGCCAACTTCGTGGAGATGCGCGACAAGGTCGCCTCCCCGGTGTTCCAGCTGCAGAAGAAGGTCGAGCACGCGCTGGAGCGCGCGCTGCCGGGCCGCTACGTCTCGCGCTACGAGATGGTGTCGTTCTCCACCACGCCGTACGCCCAGGTCCAGCGCCGGGTGCGCCGCCAGCAGCGCCTGCTCGGCGCGGCGGTGGGCGCGGTCGTGCTGGCCGCGGGCGCGCTCGCGGCGTACGCCTTCCGGAAGGGGACGGGCGCGTGAACTGGGACCCGACACTGATGACCGGCCGCCCGGCGGGCGAGCCCGGCCTGCTGCGCAACTTCGTCGGCGGGCAGTTCGTCCCGGCGGACAAGACGTTCGCGAAGGTCTCCCCGGTCACCGGCGAGAAGATCTTCGAGGTCGCCGAGGCGGACGCGTCCACCGTGGACGCGGCGGTGCACGCGGCACGCGGGGCGCTGCGCGGACCCTGGGGCCGGATGAGCGAGGGCGAGCGCGCGGCGGTGCTGCGCCGGGTCGCCGACGAGCTGGAGAAGCGGTTCGACGACCTGGTCACCGCCGAGGTCGCGGACACCGGCAAGAGCATCTCGCAGGCGCGTACCCTCGACATCCCGCGCGGGGCGGCCAACTTCCGGTCGTTCGCCGACATCGTGGCGACGGCACCCACCGAATCGTTCATGACCGCGACCGCCGCGGGCGGGCGCGCGCTGAACTACGCGGTGCGCAAGCCGGTCGGCGTGGTCGCGATCATCGTGCCCTGGAACCTGCCGCTGCTGCTGCTCACCTGGAAGGTCGCCCCGGCGCTGGCCTGCGGCAACGCGGTCATCGTGAAGCCGTCGGAGGAGACCCCGTCGTCGGCGACGCTGCTGGCCGAGGTGATGGCCGCGGCGGGCGTGCCCGAGGGCGTGTTCAACCTGGTGCACGGCTTCGGCCCGGACTCGGCGGGCGAGTTCCTGACCAGGCACCCGGGCGTGGACGCGATCACGTTCACCGGCGAGTCGGCCACCGGCAGCGCGATCATGCGCGCCGCCGCCGACGGGGTGAAGGCGGTCTCGTTCGAGCTGGGCGGCAAGAACGCGGGCCTGGTCTTCCCGGATGCCGACCTCGACGCGGCCGTCGCGGGCTCGGTGCGGTCCAGCTTCACCAACGGCGGCCAGGTATGCCTGTGCACCGAGCGGCTGTACGTGCACCGCTCGATCTTCGACGACTTCGCCGCGAAGCTCGCCGCTAAGGCCGCCGAGCTGCCGTTCGGCTGGCCGCAGGACGAGGCCACGGCGAACATGCCGCTGATCTCGCGGCAGCACCGGCAGAAGGTGCTGTCGTACTACGACCTCGCCCGCGCCGAGGGCGCCACGGTGCTGGCCGGCGGCGGGGTGCCGGTGTTCGGCGACGCCCGCGACGGCGGCGCGTACGTGCAGCCGACCGTGCTGACCGGGCTGGCGCAGGACGCGCGGACCAACCGCGAGGAGATCTTCGGGCCGGTGTGCAGCCTCATGCCGTTCGACGACGAGGACGAGGCGTTCGCGCTGGCCAACGACAGCGCCTACGGGCTGGCGGCGACCGTGTGGACGCGGGACGTGGGCCGGGCGCACCGGGCCGGGTCACGGCTGGACGCCGGGCTGGTCTGGGTGAACACCTGGTTCCTGCGCGATCTGCGCACCCCGTTCGGCGGTGTGAAGGCCTCCGGGGTGGGGCGCGAGGGCGGCGTGCACTCGCTGGCCTTCTACTCGGAACTGACCAACGTCTGCGTGGAGCTGTCATGACCGGCGGGCTCGCCACGCGAGGAGAGAGCATGACCATCGGCAAGGAGACCGTCGACGAGGCGGTGCGGCTGCTGCGCGAGGCGCAGCAGACGCGCACCCCGTGCGCCCCGCTGCGCGAGCGGCTGCTGCCGGTCGGCGACGTCGCGTCGGCGTACGCGGTGCAGCGGGCCATGACGCAGGACGCGGTCGCCGCCGGGCGGCGCGCCGTCGGCGCGAAGATCGGCCTGACCAACCCGGCCGTGCAGCGGCAGCTCGGTGTGGACCAGCCCGACTTCGGGGTGCTCTTCGCCGACATGGCCGCCTTCGACGGCGCCGAGGTCGACGTCACCCGCGTCCTGCAGCCCAAGGTGGAGGCCGAGGTCGCCTTCGTGCTCGGCGACGACCTGCCGCACCAGCAGGTCACCGTCGCCGACGTGATCCGCGCGACCGACCACCTGCTGCCCGCCATCGAGATCGTCGGCTCGCGCATCGCGAACTGGGACATCTCCATCGTCGACACGGTCGCCGACAACGCCTCCAGCGGCATGTTCGTGCTCGGCGACCGGCCGGTGCCGCTGCGCGACGTGGACCTGCGCCTGTGCGGCATGGTCATGGAGCACGAGGGCGAGCCGGTCTCCGTCGGCGCGGGCGCCGCCTGCCTCGGCAACCCCCTGCACGCGGTCGCCTGGCTCGCCGAGACCATGGCCACCGCCGGCACCCCCCTGCGCGCCGGCGACGTCATCCTCTCCGGCGCCCTGGGCCCCATGGTCCCGGTCACCCCCGGCGCCGCCTACGAGGCCCGCATCTCCGGCCTCGGCTCCGTCCGCACCAGGTTCACCCGATGAGTGCGTTGATCATGAACTTGTGGACGTGTTCGACGGCGCGTCGCCACCCCGGCGCCGTGATCATCGAGACGGAGCGCGGGGCCGGGTCGCTGCCGGCCTCCGGCTCGCGGGTGGGCGGCCGGGCCGGCGGTCGTGCGGCCGGTCGGGCAAACGGTAAGGGAGGAATGCGGTGAAGGCCGGAGTGGCGGTCATCGGGTCGGGCAACATCGGGACCGACCTGATGATCAAGGTGTTGCGGTTGTCGGAGTCGCTGCGGATGGTGGCGATGGTGGGGATCGACCCGGAGTCGGACGGGCTGGCGCGGGCCGCGCGGCTCGGGGTGGCGACCACCGCCGAAGGCGTGGACGGGTTGGTGCGGATGCCGGAGTTCGCCGAGGTGGACGTGGTGTTCGACGCCACCTCCGCGAAGGCGCACCGGTATCACGACGAGGTGCTGCGCGCGCACGGCAAGGTCGTGATCGACCTGACGCCGGCCGCGATCGGGCCGTACGTCGTGCCGACGGTGAACCTGGACGAGCACCTCGACCAGCCCAACGTGAACATGGTGACCTGCGGCGGGCAGGCGACGGTGCCGATCGTGGCCGCGGTCAGCGCGGTGACGCCGGTGGCGTACGGCGAGATCGTCGCGTCCATCGCGTCCCGCTCGGCCGGACCCGGCACCCGGGCGAACATCGACGAGTTCACCGAGACCACGGCGCGGGCCATCGAGGTCGTCGGCGGCGCGGCGCGCGGCAAGGCGATCATCGTGCTGAACCCGGCCGAGCCGCCGCTGCTGATGCGCGACACGGTGTACTGCCTGTGCCCGGACGCCAGTGCCGACCGCGCCGCCATCGCCGCGTCGGTGGAGGACATGGTCAAGCAGGTGCAGGGGTACGTACCCGGTTACCGGCTCAAGCAGCAGGTGCAGTTCGACACGGTGACCGTGCCCATGCTCGACGCGCCCGCGCTGCAGGTGTCGGTGTTCCTGGAGGTGTCGGGCGCGGGGCACTACCTGCCCGCGTACGCCGGGAACCTGGACATCATGACCTCGGCGGCGCTGCGTACCGCGGAGCGCCTGGTGGAGATGAAGAAATGACGGAGATCTACGTACAGGACGTGACCCTGCGCGACGGCATGCACGCCATCGGGCACCGGTACACGGTGGACCAGGTGCGGCGCATCGCCGCGGCGCTGGACGCGGCGGGCGTCGCCGCGATCGAGGTGGCGCACGGCGACGGCCTGGCCGGGTCGAGCGTGAACTACGGACACGGCGCGGCCACCGACGCCGAGTGGATCGCCGCGGCGGCCGAGGTGATGCCCAACGCCCGGCTGACCACGCTGCTGCTGCCCGGCATCGGCACCATCGCCGACCTGAAGGCCGCCCGCGACCTCGGCGTGACCAGCGTGCGCATCGCCACGCACTGCACCGAGGCCGACATCTCCGCCCAGCACATCAGCTGGGCGCGGGAGAACGGCATGGACGTCTCCGGCTTCCTGATGATGTCCCACATGAACGACCCCGCCGGCCTCGCGAAGCAGGCCAAGCTGATGGAGTCGTACGGCGCGCACTGCGTCTACGTCACCGACTCCGGCGGCCGGCTGCTCATGCGGGACGTCGCCGAGCGGGTCGACGCGTACCGGCAGGTCCTCGACGAGACCACGCAGGTCGGCATCCACGCCCACCACAACCTGTCGCTGGGCGTCGCCAACAGCGTGGTGGCCGTGGAGCACGGCGACCGCCCCGGCGTGCCGGTGCGGGTGGACGCGAGCCTGGCGGGCATGGGCGCGGGCGCGGGCAACGCGCCGCTGGAGGTCTTCGTGGCCACCGCCGAGCTGATGGGCTGGCAGCACGGCTGCGACGTGTTCGCGCTGATGGACGCGGCCGACGACATCGTGCGGCCGCTGCAGGACCGGCCGGTGCAGGTGGACCGGGAGACGCTGTCGCTGGGCTACGCGGGCGTCTACTCCAGCTTCCTGCGCCACGCCGAGCGCGCCTCGGCGAAGTACGGCGTGGACGTGCGCTCGATCCTGGTCGAGCTGGGCCGCCGCCGCATGGTCGGCGGCCAGGAGGACATGATCGTCGACGTTGCCCTGGACCTGGTCCGCGACGCCGAGCAGGCCGCGGCGGGCGCGGGGGAGCGGGCATGAGCGAGCAGACCACGCGGGCCGCAGCGCGGGCCGCCGTCGCGCTGAGCGAGGAGCAGGCATGAGCATCACCGAGATGGCCGCGCTGCTGGACGGCGCGGCGGTCGACGCCACCGCGATCCCGCAGCTCACCCTGGGCCACGAGCTGGACGTCGACGGCGCGTACGCGGTGCAGGAGGCGCTGATCGCGCGCCGCCTCGACCGCGGCGAGCGCCTGGTGGGGATCAAGATGGGGCTCACCAGCCGGGCCAAGATGGCGCAGGTCGGCGTACACGAGGTGATCTGGGGACGGCTCACCGACGCGATGCGGGTGCCCGACGGCGGGCAGCTCGCCCTCGACGGGTTCATCCACCCGCGGATCGAGCCGGAGGTCGCGTTCCTGCTCGGCGAGCACGGCATCGCCGCGGTCGCGCCCGCACTGGAGATCATCGACTCGCGGTACGCGGACTTCCGGTTCACCCACCCCGACGTGGTCGCCGACAACACCTCCGGCGCCGCGTTCGTGATCGGCGCCTGGCAGCCGGTGCCCGCGGGCCTGGACAACCTGGGCGTGCTGCTCGAAGTGAACGGCCACGTCGTGCAGGCGGGCTCCACCGCGGCGATCCTGGGCGACCCGCGCCGGGCGCTGGAGGAGGGCCGCGCGCTGACCGCCCGCTACGGCGTCGCCCTGGAGCCCGGCTGGGTCTTCCTGGCCGGTGCCGCCACCGCCGCCGTCCCCCTCACCCCCGGCGCCCACGTCCGCGCCGTCGTCGAGGGCATCGGCACCGCCTCGCTGAAGGCAGCATCATGACCAGGGGGTACGCGGCACCGGCCGTGAAGCGAGCGGAGGCGCGGGCATGAGCGGGGCGAAGGTGGTGGCCGGCAAGGCCACGCCGCGCGGGAGGTTTCCGCACGTCAAGGTCGCGGGTGGGTTCGCGTTCGTGAGCGGGACGTCGAGCCGGCGGCCGGACAACTCGATCGCGGGCGCGTCGGTCGACGCGATGGGCACGACCAGCCTGGACATCCGCGAGCAGACCCGGGCCGTGATCGAGAACATCGGCGACATCCTGCGCTCGGTCGGCGCGGACCTGTCCGACCTGGTCCAGGTCACCACGTACCTGGTCAACATGAACGACTTCGGTGGGTACAACGAGGTGTACGGCGAGTTCTTCGACGCCACCGGGCCCACCCGCACCACGGTCGCGGTGCACCAGCTCCCGCACCCGCACCTGCTGATCGAGATCCAAGCCGTCGCACTGCTGCCCGAGAAGGAGTCGTGATGACCGAGATCACCGAGCCGGTGAATTTCCCCGGCTGGATCGAGGAGAACCAGCATCTGCTCAAGCCGCCGGTCGGCAACAAGCAGATGTTCCCCACCGGCGACGACTTCATCGTCATGGTGGTCGGCGGCCCGAACCAGCGCACGGACTTCCACGTGGACCCGTACGAGGAGTTCTTCTACCAGATCAAGGGCACGCTGCGGATCAACCTGATGACGCCGGACGGCCCGCGGACCATCACCGTGCCCGAGGGCGGCATGTGGATGCTGCCCCGGCTCACCCCGCACTCGCCGCAGCGCGAGGCCGGCTCGATCGGCCTGGTCATGGAGCGGGTGCGCGAGGAGGGCACGCTGGAGAAGTTCCGCTGGTACTGCCCGAGCTGCCACGAGATCGTGCACGAGGTGGAGCTGCAGGTGCGCGACATCGTCGCCGACCTGCCGCCGGTGTTCGCCGCGTTCTACGGCGACGAGCAGGCGCGCACCTGCGGCAACTGCGGCACGCTGCACCCGGGCAAGGGCTGATGGCGCCCGTCGTCGACGTGCACACCCACGTCGTGCCGAAGGGCTGGCCGGAGCTGTCGACCGAGTGCGGCGGCGACGGCTGGCCCTGGCTGCGCGTGGACTCCGAGCGCGAAGCAATGATCATGGTGGGGGAGACCGAGTTCCGCCCCATCGGTGCCCAGTGCTGGGACGCGCCCACCCGCCTGGCCGACATGGCCGACGACGGGGTGGACGTGCAGGTCGTCTCGCCCACCCCGGTGTTCTTCTCGTACGAGCGCCCGGCCGCGCAGGCCATGAAGGTGGCCCGGATCTTCAACGACCTGGCCCTGGAGGTCTGCGCGGACGGCGGCGACCGGCTGGTGCCGTTCTGCCAGGTGCCGCTGCAGGACCCGGACCTGGCCTGCGCCGAGCTGGACCGCTGCCTGGCCAACGGGCACGCGGGCGTCGAGATCGGCAACCACGTCGGCGACCGCGACCTGGACGACGCGGGCATCGTGCAGTTCCTGCAGCACTGCGCGCAGGTGGGCGCCCCGGTGTTCGTACACCCGTGGGACATGCCGACCGGCCCGCGCCTGGACCGGTGGATGGCCCGCTGGCTGACCGGGATGCCCGCCGAGACCCACCTGTCGGTGCTGTCGATGATCCTGGGCGGGGTGTTCGACCAGGTGCCCGAGACGCTGCGGCTGTGCTTCGCGCACGGCGGCGGCAGCTTCCCGTTCTGGCTGGGCCGCGCCGACAACGCCTGGCACCGGCGCGGCGACGTGGTACGCGGGCAGTCCGCGCTGCCGCCGAGCCACTACACGCACCGCTTCTACGTGGACACGGTGGTGTTCGACCCGGCCGCGCTGCGGCTGCTGGTGGACACCATGGGCGAGGAGCGCGTGCTGCTCGGCAGCGACTACCCCTACCCGCTGGGCGAGCGCCCGGTCGGCGCGGTGGTGCGCAAGTCCGACTTCCTCACCGACGACCAGCGGGCCAGGCTGCTCGGCGGCAACGCCCTGACGTTCCTGGGGAGGAGCGCGTGACGGAGGACCGCTCGGTGCTCTCCCGTGCCGCCACCGGCCCCGACGCCGAGCTCCGCTACGGCCGGCTGCACGATCACGTCGCCGACGCCTGGCACGGCGACGCGCGGGCCGCGGACCGGCCGCTGGTCGTGATCGTGCACGGCGGGTTCTGGCGGCCGGACTATGACCGTGCCCACACCCGCCCGATGGCGGCCGCGATCCGCGACGCGGGCTGGACGGTGTGCTCGATCGAGTACCGTCGCGAGCCCGGCCGGCCCGGCCACACCGTGCGCGACGTCGCCGAGGCGCTCGCGGTCATCCCCGGTGAGCTGGGCGGATACGACGGCCGCGTGATCGTGGTAGGTCATTCGGCCGGCGGGCACCTGGCACTGTGGGCGGCGAGCGCGGCCCCGGCGGCGCGGCTGGCCGGCACGCTCGCCCTGGCGCCGGTCGCGGACCTCCGGCTGGCCCAGGAACTGGGGCTCGACGGCGGGGCGGTGCCCGACTTCCTGGGCGACGACGCATCGATCCACCCGGATCTGGATCCGGCCCTGCTGCCCGCCCCGGCGAGCACGACGGTGCTGCTCCACGGCCTGCTGGACGAGATCGTGCCGATCGCCGTCGCCGAGTCGTACGCCGCCGCGCACCCCGGCAGCCGGCTCGTCGCGGTGCCCGGCGCGGCCCACTTCGCGGTCATCGACCCGCTGTCGTCCGCGTGGCGGGCGGTGCTCGCCGAGCTCGGCCGGCTCGGTGATTGAGCCGGGCATTTGACCACCCCTGGGCAGGTGACGGCGCTCACTCCGCTAGCGTTGAGATGTTCAGGATCGGACGAGAGCCGGAGGGCTTCACGGTGTCCACGCCAGATCTACCCGATCTGCTGATTTACGCGGGCATCCCGCTCGCGGTGATCGCGATCGTCTTCGCATGGGTCTACGCGGCCGGCGGCCGCAACGCCAAGCGCTACCGGCCCGGCCGGCCGTACGAGTTCAAGCCGGTGTGGTTCCTCGCCCGGCCCGAAGCCGACGGCCCCGACGGGCACGCGGCGCTCGACGCCGCCGCCCGCGCGGAGCTGGTCGCGGCCGGCGACGCGTCGCCGGTCGTGGACGTGACAGGGGGCGCAAGTGACCGCTGGTGACAAGCACGACGGCCACCTCGTGGAGGTGCGCGACACGCACGACCTCGCGGTGCACGACAGCCACGACGTGGCGGTGCACGAGGTGCTCGACGGGCCGTTCACGACCCGTCAGCTGCTGCGGCTCGACGACGCGCTGAGCAAGGCCGACCGGGCCACCGGTTTCACCTTCAGCGTGTACGTCGGCGACATCAGCGAGCCGATCCGCGAGGGCGCGGAGAAGCTGCACGCCCGGCTCGCCCACCCGGCGAACTCGGTGCTGCTCGCCGTCGCGCCGGAGCAGCGCCAGCTGGAGATCGTCACCGGCTCGCAGGCCCGCAAGCGCCTGTCCGACCGGGACTGCAAGCTCGCCGCGCTGTCCATGGCGGCGGCCTTCGGCGGCGGCGACCTGGCCGGCGGCATCGTCAGCGGCCTCGCCCAGCTCACCGGCCTGGCGGGCAAGCCCTCCTGACCGGTGCGCGTCTGCACCACCCGTTTTTTTAATAGACGTTGGCCTATCTGGATGACTTCGATCTTGTTTTTGTCATCCAGATAGGCCAACGTCTATTAGCAACTCAGTGCGGCGCGGCGGTGCGCGCGGTGCGTGACAAGGGGGCCGGACGCGGGTGCGTCCGGCCCCCTTGGTGCGTACTCAGGCGGAGGCGGCGTCCTTGGCGCGGGCCTTCTGGGCGCGCAGGACCCGGTCGTTGCCCTCGGCCATCAGGCGGCGCAGCGGGGCCGGGTGGCCCTCCTCGGCCAGCCAGGACCCGGCGGCGGCGACGGTCTCGTCGGACACGTCGAGCACCGGGTACCCGAGCACCACGAACTCCTGCGCCGGCTCGCTGTCGCGGGCGGCCCAGACCCCGGCCACGTCGGCGAAGAACCGGCCGGTGTACGGCTTGGTCAGCGCGACCTGGGCGGTGTGCTGGAAGCCCTGGACCAGCGCCCGGTTGCGCCAGTTGGGCGGCGTCGCCGAGCCGGTGAGCTCGGCCCATACCGCGGCCTTGTTCTCCGGGGTCGGGATCAGCGCCCAGGCGAGCGCGGCGCCGATGTCGCCGGAGGCGGTGCGGTCGGCGTCGTGCTCGGCCTGGATCGCCTCGGGCTCCAGCGCACCGTTGGCGACGAGCGCCTGCACGAGCTGCCAGCGCAGCTCACCGGCGATGCTGATGCCCTCCGGCACGCCGGTGCCGTCGAGCCAGCCGCGCAGCACGGCCAGGTCGGTGGCGGTGCGCGCCGCGTTGATGAAGGCGCGGCTCCAGGCGAGCTGGAAGCCGCTGCCGGGCTCGGCGACGGCGAGCGCGGCGCGGGCGGTGTCGGCCAGGCGGCCCCAGCCGGTCGGCGCCCAGGCCGGGTCGGCGTACTGGCCGAGGACCAGCTGCACCTGGCGCAGCGTGGCGGTGACCAGGTTGATGTCGCGCTCACCGGGCAGCGCGCCGGTGACCAGGGCGACGTAGTCCCGCGCGGCCAGCTCGGCGTCGCGCACCATGTCCCAGGCGGCGGCCCAGCACAGCGCGCGGGCCAGCGAGGAGTCGAACCCGCTGAGGTTGTCCACCACGACGGCCAGCGACCGGTCGTCCAGCCGCAGCTTGGCGTAGGTGAGGTCCTCGTCGTTGAGCAGCAGCACGTCCGCGGCGCGTACGCCGCCGAGCTGCTCGATGACCGTCTCCGGGCCGGCCACGTCGGTCTCGATCCGCTCGCGGCGCACCAGGCTGCCGTCGATCAGGTCGTACAGGCCGATGGCGAGGTGGTGCGGGCGCAGCGTCGGGTGGCTGGCGGGCGCCTCCTGCAGCACGGCGACGCGCTGGTAGGTGCCGTCCGGGCCGATCTCGACGGCCGGGCGCAGCGTGTTGACCTGGGCGGTCTCCAGCCAGGCGGCGGCGAAGGCGCGCAGCTCCCGGCCGGAGGAGGCCTCCAGCGCGGAGAGCAGGTCGCCGAAGGTGGCGTTGCCCCACGCGTGCTGCTTGAAGTACGACCGCAGGCCGGTGACGAACGCGTCGATGCCGACGTACGCCACGAGCTGCTTGATCACGCTGGCGCCCTTGGCGTACGTGATGCCGTCGAAGTTGACCTCGACCGCGTCGACGTCGGTCATCTCGCAGTACACCGGGTGCGTGCTGGAGAGCTGGTCCTGGCCGTAGCCCCAGTTCTTGCGCACCGACAGGAAGGTCGTCCAGGCGTCGGAGAAGCGGGTGGCCTCGGCGTTGCACCAGTGCGAGGCCCACTCGGCGAACGACTCGTTCAGCCACAGGTCGTCCCACCAGCGCATGGTGACCAGGTCGCCGAACCACATGTGGGCCAGCTCGTGCAGGATCGTGTTGGCGCGCTGCTCGCGCTCGAAGTCGGTGACCTCGGAGCGGAAGATGTACGACGCATCGGCGTGGGTGACGCAGCCGAAGTTCTCCATCGCGCCGGCGTTGAACTCGGGCACCCACAGCTGGTCGTACTTGGGCAGCGGGTAGCGCACGCCGAACTGGCTCTGGAAGAAGTCGAAGCCCTGCTTGGTGATCTCGAAGAGCTCGTCGGGCTCCAGGTGCTCGGCCATCGAGGCCCGGCAGAACACGCCCAGGTCGACGCCGTCGTGAGTGGTGCGGACCTCGTGGTACGGCCCGGCGCACAGCGCGGTGACGTAGGTGGACATGCGCGCCGACTGCTCGAAGTGGACGGTCTTGCCGTACCCCTCGGTGGTGACCGAGGCGATCGGCGCGTTGGAGACGACCTTCCAGTGCTTCGGGACGGTCGCGTGCCAGGTGTAGACCGACTTGAGGTCGGGCTGGTCGAAGCAGGCGAAGACCTTCTGCGCGTCCGCGGTCTCGAACTGGCTGTAGAGGTAGACCTCCTTGTCCGCCGGGTCGACCGCGCGGTGCAGGCCCTGGCCCTGCTGCGAGTACGGGTAGTCCGCCTCGACGACCAGCGTGTTGTTCGCGGCGAGGCCGGGCAGCACCAGGCCCGTGTCGGCGGTCCAGGCGCCGGTGTCCAGCGCGGCGCCGTTCAGCTCGGCACGCAGGATCTTGCTCGCGGCGACCTCGATGAAGGTGCTCGCGCCCGGCTCGGACGCGGTGAAGCTCACCGTGGTGACGCACCGGAAGGTGCCGTCTCCGGGGTTGCCCGCACCGTCGGTGAGGTCCAGCGAGATGTCGTACGAGTGGACGTCCAGCAGCCGGGCCCTCTCGGCGGCCTCGGCCTGGAACAGATTGCGCGTACCGGTCACGGCGTGTAACTCCTGTCGGCTGCGGTCTTGAGCAGCATGCCAGGGCAGTCTCGGGCTGCCCGTAGCAGTCTTTCATCGCGACCCGGGGTGTGGGCGCGAAGTAACTGTTTCACATTGCCGCGAGCGATCGTGGGGAAGGTCACGCGCGCGGGTGAACAGAGCGCGTCATGATTTCACGCATGACCGCTGTAGTTGAAACTTCCACCATCGGTATGTGGTTCGACCCGCTGTGCCCGTGGGCGTGGATGACCTCGCGCTGGCTGCTCGAGGTCGAGAAGGTCCGCCCGGTGGACGTCGAGTTCCACGTGATGAGCCTGTCCGTGCTGAACGCCGGCCGCGACCTGCCCGAGCAGTATGTCGCCCTGATGGAGAAGGGCTGGGGCCCGGTGCGGGTGTGCATCGCCGCCGCCGAGAAGTACGGCGAGCAGGTGCTGCGCGACCTCTACACGGCGTACGGCACCCGGATCCACCTGGGCAAGCAGGAGATCGGCCCGGAGCTGCACGCCGCCGCGCTGGCCGACGTGGGCCTCGACCCGGCGCTGGCCGCCGCCGCCACCTCGACCGACTTCGACGAGGCGCTGACCGCCAGCCACAACGCGGGCATGAAGCCGGTCGGCACCGACGTGGGCACCCCGGTCATCCACGCGCCCGGCCCGGAGGGCCGCACGATCGCGTTCTTCGGCCCGGTGGTGACCCCGGCGCCCAAGGGCGAGGACGCGGGCCGGCTCTACGACGGCGTGCTGCTGGTCGCCGGGACCCCCGGCTTCTACGAGCTCAAGCGCTCCCGCGACCTCGGCCCGATCTTCGAGTGACCCCCGCCGTGTGACGCGGTGCACCCGTGCGCGCTCCCGGTCGTTGGTGAAGTGGACCACATACCGCTTCACCGACGAGTCGGGAGACAAGACATGGCGGACGTCGCCGCGGACCCCTGGCGCCTGACCGCACCGGCCCAGGCCGTCGCGGAGAGCCTGGGCACCTCGTACGTCAGCGTGGAGGAGAGCAGGTGGGCGACGTGGCAGCCGAACCTGCCCGCCGAGATCGCCGCGTTCCTCGCCGAGCCCGTCGTGGTCGGCTCCTCGCCCGCCGGCTTCGGAGTCGGCCACCGGATCTGAGCGCGCCGCGCGGGGGCACGGCGTCCCAGCCGGTGGACGGCGGTAGCGTGAGCAGGCGTGACAGTCGCACACCCGATTCACACGGCCTGGCTGACCACCGGGGCCACCGGCGCGCAGAACTACGACGAGTTCGCCGACGACGCCGAGATCACCGAGATCATCGCCCTCAACCCGCGTAGCGCGCTCGCCGTCGAGATGCCGCACCGGGCGCCGGACAGCCTGGGCAAGTCGTTCGCCGACAGCCTGCCCGACGCGGTGGCGCGGCTGGCCTCGGCCAAGGACGCCGGGGCCTACCGGTCCGCCGAGGACGTGGTGGTGCTCTACGCCATCACCGCCCCCGACGGCGCCGCCGCGTACGGCCTGTGGTGCATGGTCGACACCGACCAGATCTCCACCAGCGCCGACGAGCCCGGCCTGGTGATCCGCAACGAGGACGTGTTCATCGAGAAGGTGCGCGAGCGCGTGGCACTGGCCCAGGCGCTGGGTCACCTGCTGTCGCCGGTGCTGCTGCTGCAGACCGGCCGCGGCGACGAGCTGCACGCGGCGCTGGCCGAGGCGGTCGTGCACGCGGGCGAGCCCGCCGCGACCGACGTGGACCCGTCGGGCCGCACCCACGCGATCTGGCCGCTGCCCGCGGGGCCGCAGGCCGACGCCCTGCGCGCGCTGGCCGGCGGCGGCGAGCTGGTGGTCGCCGACGGCAACCACCGCAGCCTGGCCGCGCAGACCGGCGGCTACGAGCGCTTCCTCGCCGTGGTGACCACCCCGGCGTCGGTGGCGATCCAGCCCTACAACCGCCTGGTGCACACCCTCGACGTCACCGTCGAGGAGCTGCTGAGCCGGCTGGAGAAGGCCGGTGCCCAGGTCGGTGCGGGCAGCGCCGAGGTCCCCGCCACCGGCGGCGTGATCCACCTGTACGCCGACGGCCGTGCCTACGCGGTCACCCTCCCGCGTGACCCGGCCGGGTCGGTGGTGGACAACATCGACCACGCGCTGGTGGAGCGGGTGCTGTTCGGCGAGGCCCTGGACCTGGAGCCCGGCGACAAGCGGATCACCTACGTCGGCGGCGACTATCCCGCCTCCTGGCTGACCGGTGAGGTCGACGCCGGGCGCGCCGCGCTCGCGGTGCTGATCGCGCCGGTCACCGTGGACGACTTCGTCGAGGTCAACCTGGCCCGCCAGAAGATGCCGCGCAAGAGCACCTGGTTCACCCCGAAGGCCCGCGCGGGCCTGGTCGTGGCGCAGCTGCCCTGACGTTCCGCCCGCGTGACCTGAGCCCCGGCCACTCCGTTCCGACGGCGCGGCCGGGGCTCCGATCATGAGACCTGGGGGTGGGCGGCGGCCGGGCGGCTGGCAGACTTTGACCATGCGCGTTTATCTAGCGGCGGACCACGCCGGCTTCGAGCTGAAGGCCCACCTGCTCACCGCCCTGCAGGCCAAGGGGTACGACGTGGTCGACGTCGGCGCGCACGACTACGACGCCGAGGACGACTACCCCTCGTTCTGCCTGCACGCCGGGCAGCGCGTGGTCACCGACCCGGGCAGCCTGGGCGTCGTGATCGGCGGCTCCGGCAACGGCGAGCAGATCGCCGCCAACAAGGTCGCGGGCGTGCGCGCCGCGCTGGCCTGGAACATCGACACGGCCACGCTGTCGCGCCAGCACAACGACGCCAACGTCGTCGGCATCGGCGCCCGCCAGCACTCGCTGGAGGAGGCCACCGCGATCGTCGAGGCGTTCCTGAGCACCCCGTTCTCGCAGGCCGACCGGCACGCGCGGCGCATCGAGCAGGTCGCCCTGTTCGAGAAGACCGGCGAGCTGCCGCCGCTGCCGAACTGACGGCTTTCCGACTGCGTCAGCGCAGCGGATCCCGCGGCACCCACCCGCGGCGGACGATCTCCAGCTCGGCCTCGGCGCGGGCGAGGTCATCGGCCGTGGGCCGGGCGGCGTCGCGCGCCCGCAGCGCCGCGGACAGGCTGATCTGCGACGCACCGGGCCCGATCAGGCCGCGCAGGCCGCGTTCGAGATCGTGGTCGTCATCGTCGTCGGAGCGGCCACGGTGCCGACGTCGCTCGTACTCCTGCATCCCGCCAGGCTAACCGAGCGCACGTGAGCGCCGCGATACTCGGCTGGCGGTGTCGTGCGCGCCGACTAGCATGTGCGGCGTGACTGAGGGGACCGAGCCGACACACGAGCTACGCCTGGACCGTACGCAGGAGATCCCGACCGAGACGCTGCACACCCAGCAGCCGAGGGCCGGTCAGACCGACTTCAAGACGGGCAAGGCCGCCGTGCCCGCCCAGCGTCAGGTGGAGCAGACCGTCTCCTTCGAGCCGACGCTGGTGCCGGGCCAGATCGTCACGTCGGGCCAGCTCAAGCGGCCGGACGTGCCGCTGGGCGTGCGCATGCGCCAGCTCAAGGCGGGCGGCCGCTGGAGCGTGGCGGGCGCGATCTTCCTGCTCGTCTGCTGGGGTCTGTGGGCGGCCTCGGCCGGCGACGGCGACCACGGCGTGGCGACGCTGGCCCTTTTCCTGATCCTGCTGGTCGGGGTGGGCCTGTTCGCGCTGAGCCGGCTGGTCGGCAGCGTGGTGCTGGAGAAGATCATGGGCCGGACGCGGCGCAGCGCCTGGCTGTCGCACGCCTTCATCGGCGTCTTCCTGGTCGCCGCCGGCATCTCCTACCTGAGCAGCATCGGCTGGGTGGTCGACGCCTGGAACTTCCTCCGCGGCGTCCGCTGAGCATCTCCACGATCGCCGTCCTCGGCCGTCGTCCGCGCGTCGCACCGCGGATTCCGGCCGAAGGCGGCGATCTTCGTGTTTCCGGGCCGCGATCGGCGAGGATGAAATAGGGTCAAATGCCGCAAGGCAGGCTCGGTCCTACGTCGGGGGAGGCGCGGTGAAACGGGGTTATCCACTGATCATCGCGGCCTCCGTGGTGCTGGCGGTGGGCGTGATCGAGGTCGGGCGGGGCGTGTTCGGCATCGTGACGGCCGGGGCGGCGGTCGAGGTCGCGCCGAGCCCCGTGCTGGGCACCCCGGTCACCGGCACCCCGCCGCGCGCACCGGCCCTGGCGCCCGACCCGGGCCGCGAGGGCCCGCCCACGCAGCGCAGGACGGAAGCCGCACCGGACGGCCCGTCCCGGATCGCCACCCCCGCACCGGAGCGCGGGGCCGCCACGGCCGCGCCGTACGGCTCCGGGCGGGGCGGCGGCGCGCCGGTGCTCGCGCCGACCCCCACCCCGGCCGCGGTGCCGTCCGTGATCGCGCCCTACGTGGGCACCTGGCTCGCGCACGGCTCGGAGCTCACCGTCGCGCCCGGCGGCGCCACCGAGATCATCCGGCTCGGTCCCTGCCGGGGCCTGTCCGCGGGAGTGAACTGCACCTCGCACGCGACGCTGCGGCTGGACCTGAGCAAGGGCACCCCCGAGCTGGTCTACACCGGTTTCCGGTACACCGACGACAGCGGCGCCACCGTGGTGCCCGACAGCCTGGAGGGGCTGCCCGTGGCCGGGGACGGCTACCGGCTGCGCGTGTTCGCCCCCGGCGTCATCGAGCTGGTGCCGCTCACCGAGCACCTGCGCCAGATCATGGGTACGCCGTACCGCTGCGGCGCCGCCGCCAACGAGTACGCCCACCAGCGCCTCTGCAACGCCTGAGCCCGCCCGCGGGGGATCAGGACACCAGCTCGAGGTGGGCGCCCGCGTCGCCGAGGGCGCTCACGCCGAACGAGTCGTCCGGGCGCCCGTCGGGATCGAGGACCGTCACGACCAGCCGGCAGCCGTAGAACGCCCCCACGCAGTCCTGCAGGTCGGCGAGGTAGCGGTAGACCGGCACCCGGACCCTGAACGTCCCGTCGGCCCGCAGCCGCACCGACGCCAGCGGCAGCTGCCCGGTGCAGCCGCTGCCCTGCACCAGCTGGAAGCAGCTGGCCTGGCTGATGGTCACGTAGCGGCCGCGGGAGCCCTTCGCCGTGCCGGTCACCGTCACCATCTGGCCGTCGGTCAGGCCGGTGGCCGGCGACACGGCGATGGTCGCCGGGGAGCCGGTGAAGTACATCAGGTTGCCGGCCACCGAGCGCAGCTCGCCGGTGGCCGGGTCGCGCCACTCCAGGTGGTAGCGGCAGATGTCGGCGCGGCAGTAGACCGGCACCGGGTCGCCGTACTCGAGGCTGCGGTAGACCGGGTCGCTCGGGTAGACCTGCTCGTTCACCGTGCCGTCCGGGGTGGACCGGACGGTCCGCGCGGCCGGGCAGCCGAGGACGTCGCCGTCGACCTCGTACGACGGCTGGTCGCACTGCACGATGCGCACCTCGGTGTCCGGCGGCAGGCCGCTGCCCTTGAGGATCTGGAAGGTCTGCGGCGTCAGCCCGCGCGACGGGTGCACCCGCGCGGCGGGCGCGAGGTCGAGGTGGACGGCGGCGGCGAGGTCGCCGGGCGCCGCGACGGCCGGCTCGACGGTGACGGCGGTGCCGGTGGCGACCAGCACTCCCGCACACAGGATGGCGCGGAGTCTCATCAGGATCCCTCTCGCTGGAAGTAGTCGTCCCGACGCAGTCTGTGCCATGCGGCGACGTGCGGAAATCAACTGTCCGACAACGACGGACACCGGGGCGGCGCCGGCTGTCCGTCAATCTGCAGGTGATGGAAGCCGACGCGGAGGGCGGGCCAGTGATGCATCCCGGTGAACCGGTCGATCCGGTGCTGACGGCCCTGCTCGGCCCGGCCGCGGCCGCCGCGCTGGCGACCTGGGCGCGGCTGATGCGGGTCCGCCTCGTCCACGAGCGCACGCTGGTGAACGGGCGCTCCGGCGCCACCGTGGCGGAGGTGTACGAGCTGCGGCACGACGGGACGGCCCGCAAGCTGATCCTCAAGCACGACGCGGTCGACGCGGACGCGGCCGACACGGCCGAGCACGCTCGCCAGGTCGCCGCGCGGGAGGAGGCGCCGGACGGCTTCCGCGACGCGCACCTGGGCACCCCGGCGCACGAGCCCGTGCACGCCGGCGGCGCCGCCTGGATCACCTTCCAGGAGGTCGTCGGCGGCGGCCCGGAGCCGTTCCACGTGCTCACCTCGCTGCTGGCGGGCGAGGAGGGGGCCGTGATCTCGGGGCTGACCGTGGAGCCGGTCGGCTGCCCCCGGGAGGCCGTCACCGACGTGTGCGTGGACGTGGCGCACACCGTGCTCGCCGAGTGGGCCCGCCGGCCGGTGCTGGCGCGGCTGACGGCGTCGGAGTTCGTCCGCCGCCACCTCGACGACCGGATGGAGCCCGGGCGGGCGCTGTACGAGCTCTCCCACCGCTGGCCCGGCCCGACCGTGCTGCTGCCGGACGAGCCCGCCGCGCTGCCCAACCCGTTCCGGTTCGCCACCGGGCTGCCCCCCGAGCTCGACGGCCTGGTGCTGGCTCTGCTCGGCCGGGGACACGGCGACCTGCACACCGAGAACATCCTGGTCAGCGAGGACCGCAAGCGGTTCGTGCTGATCGACCTGGCGCGCTACCGGGCCGACGCGCCGCTGACCCAGGACCCGCTGTACCTGGTCCTGTCGGTCGTCAACCGCACCCTCGACGAGCTGGGCGGCCCGCAGCGGCGCATCCTGCTCGACGCGTTCACCGAGCCGCCCGCGAACGTGCGCTGGAGCATGCTGCCGCCGTGGCTGACCGACCTGATCCGCCGGGTCGGCGAGGCGGAGCTGCGGTGGATCGGGCAGTCGGGCTTCGGCGGCGAGTGGCGGCGGATCCGGCCGCTGTCGGTGCTCGCGGTGGCGCTGCTGTTCGCGGCCCGGCGGAGCACGTCCGACCCCGAGTGGTTCCTGCGCCTGGCGGCGCGCGCGGCGCGCGGGCATCTCGGGTCGGCGGCCCTCGACCACAGGCCGGCGTCCCCGCCGGACGGACCGGTGGGCGGGCTGCCCTCCCGTCCCGGTCCCGCCGACACCGGCCTCGGCGACCTGTGCCGGAACATGCTGGTGAAGCGGCGCAAGGCCGACGCCGCCGGGCGGGGCGAGCAGTTCCGGCGGCTGGTGGACCGGGCCCGGCTCGGCGACGACGTCCGGGCGGCGTACGAGGCGCTGATGGCGGCGATCGGGCACGAGGACAGGCGCGGACCTCTGCCGGGACTGGCCGGCGGCGGGCCGGCCGGACACGAGTCGTTCCACTGCCCGCTCGGCTCGCCGTGCGCCCGGGTGGAGGGGCGCGGCCCGCGCGGCGAGACGCCGGTCTGCTTCGTGCAGTACGGCGAGATGAACCTGGTCGTGGAGCCGCCGGGGTGACCGGATACGAGACGTGGGAGGTGTCGCCGGGCGGCTGGCGCCGGCTGTTCCCGCCCGCGGGGGCCGTCTGGGTGCTCGTGCTCCAGGCGGTCACGGGCGGGCGGTGGCTGCCGGACGGGCTGCCCGGCGCGCTGCCCCGGCCGATGTGGACGCTGCTCGGCGGGCTGGCCGCCTGGGGCGCGGCCGGGTTCGCGGCCTCCGCGCTGGGCACGGTGGTCGAGCGGGTGCGGCTGGCGCGGGGGGACCGGGTGGCGGCGTGGCTGGTCAGGGCCCGGCAACGGCGCTGGGACCGGCTCGACCGGCTCGCCCGTGCCGCCGAACCCGACACCGCCGGTGAGCAGGCCCACTCAGACGCTGCCCGGTCGGCCGCGCGCCACGCCCGGCGCCGCTGGGCGGTCTCGCCGCAACGGCCGATCGCGGCGACCTGGGCGGCGGACCGGTGGGCCCGCCTCGACGACCGGATACGTGGTGCGTACGGCCTGGCCGTCGCGGTGACCTGGCCGCGGTTGTGGCTGCTGGTCCCGGAGCCGGTCCGGGCGGAGCTGCGGGCGGCCGCGGCGGGCTGGCACGCGGCCTGCGTCTGGGGCGGCTGGGCGGCGCTGTTCGGGCTGCTCGGCCTGCTCCGGTGGCCCGTGCTCGGGGTGGCCGTCGCGCTCGCGGCCTGGTCCTGGGCGGCCGGGCGGCGCTGCCTGGCCTACCGCGCCGACCTCATCGAGAGCGCGTACGACCTGCACGGCACGGAGCTGGCCCGGCAGCTGCGGGTCGCCCTGCCGGCGTCCGGGCGGCTCGACGCGCTCCGGGGGCAGGAGGTCACCGTCCGGCTCGGCAAGGGCTCGTGAGCCCTCAGCCCCGCCGGGTCCGGACGGCGTCGAGCGCCTCGCGCACGAGCAGCGTGTCCGGGTGGGCCCGGCCCAGCACCAGCCGCCGGTCGGCCAGGACGGCGGCCAGCTCGGCCTCGGCTTCGGCGTGCCGGGCGAGGTCCACCAGCAGCAGCCCGATCCGGTGCCGGGTCACCAGCACCGCGGGGTGCCGGTCGCCGAGCAGCGCCCGCCGCTGTGCCAGCAGCTCGCGCGCGTCGCGCAGGGCGGCGTCCGGCTCGCCCGCGTCATGCCGGACGTCGATCAGCGCCTGGCGGCTGAGCAGCGTACGGGGATGCTCCGGCCCGAGCACCCGGGTGTACGTCCCGACGAGCGACTCGAGCGCGGCCCGCGCCCCGGCCAGGTCGTCGCGGTCGTGCGCGAGCCGGGCGAGGTGATACCGGGTGACCAGGGTCGCCGGATGCTCGGCGCCCAGCACCCGGATCCGGGCCGCCAGCACGCCCGCCAGCTCCGCGGCGGCCCGGTCGAGGCGGCCCAGCGCCCGCAGCGCGTCGGCCGAGTTGTTCCGGCTGGTGAGCGTGTCCGGATGGTCCTCGCCGAGCACCGCGCGGCGGGCGTCCTGCGTCCTGCGGAACAGCCGCCAGGCGCTGTCGAGCCGCCCCGCGTCCCGCAGCGCGCGGGCCAGGTAGTGCTGCGTGGTCAGGGTGTCGGGGTGGGCCGGGCCGAGGGTCCGCGACCGGGACCGCAGCACGGCCCGGAAGCCGCGGACGGCGTCACCGAGCCGGCCCAGGTCGTACCAGACGCGGCTGAGGTCGTGGCGCGCCTCCAGCACCCGCGGGTCGTCGCCGCCCAGGGCGGCCTCCCCGAGCCGGACCAGCCGGGCGTACGCCGCCTCGGCGCGGCCCGGCTCGCCGGAGGCACGCAGGTAGCGCGCGGACAGGGTCGCCGCGGTGAGCACGCCGGGCGGCACCGCGCGCGGGCTCACCCCGAAGTCGAGCACCAGGTCCAGCGGGGCGGCGGTGTGGTCGACCAGCGCCCGCCAGCGCGCCCAGGTGTCCGGGTCGCGGGGGTCGAGCCCGGCCGCCGCCGCGGCGACCAGGTCGGTCACCAGGGTGAGGTAGCCGTCGAGCCGCTCGCGCACGTCCGGGCTGCGCCGTGACATCTCCCGGACCAGCTGGTGCACGGCGACGACGTCGGTCGGCCCGGCGTCGGGCGAGCTCGCCCCGGCCGGTTCGACGATGCCGAGGCCCGCGAGCGCCTGCAGGGTCTCCCAGATCAGCCGCCCGGACACCGGCCCGAACAGCGGGGACGCCGACATGATGTCCGGGCGCAGGACGAGGCCGCAGGCCACCGGACCGGACCCCAGGCAGGACAGCAGCCGCAGCAGCGGCCGGGCCAGCGGCAGGCCCCGGCCGGCGAGCAGGTCCAGCGACAGCTCCCAGGGGTCGCCGACGGCCTCCCCGGCGGCCCGGTCGGCCGGGGTCGCGGTGCGGGCCAGCACCTCGGCGTGCCGCCCCTGCTCCAGCGCGCGCCGGTAGTCGCCGAAGGTGCGCGCGGCGTGCGGGCCGGCGAACGCGGCCGGGATCGCGGCGACGTCGGCCACGTGCCGGCCGGCCAGGCACAGCGCGAGCGGCAGCCCGCCCAGCCGTACGGCGAGGGCGCGCGCCTCCTGCGGGGAGCCGGCCCGCTCGCCGGCGAGGTCGAACAGCAGCCGGGCCGCGTCGTCGGCGTCGAGCGGCCGCACGGCGATCGTGCGCAGCCAGGCCGGCGGCGGGTCGCCCCAGGTGCCGGCGGTGCCGTCGCGGGTGGTGACCAGCACCAGGCCACGCCCGCCGCGCACCGCGCGCAGCCAGCCGTTGCCGTCGGTCACCGCGGTTCCCGGCAGGGCCAGCGTCGCCGGCGGGTCGTCGGCGTCGTCGATGACCAGCAGCCACGGGTCCGGGTACGCCTCCAGCAGCCGCCACACCAGGTCGGGTGCGCTGCCGGTGCGGATCTGGTCGGGGTCGGCGCCCAGCTCGGCGGACAGCGCCTGCATCCCGGCCATGACGGTGTCGGCGTCCGTGCCGGACACCCACCAGGCCTGCACGCCCTTCTCGGCGGCGAGCCGGGCGGCGGTCAGCGCGACGGTGCTCTTGCCCGCGCCGCCGAGTCCGTGCAGGACGAAGGCGCTGGGCGCGGCCCGCGCGGCCGGGTCGCCCAGCGCGTCGAGGGCGCCGGCGAGGCGGGTCGTCACCTCGTCGCGCCCGCGCACGGCGGGGGTCTGGCCGAGCCGGTCGACCGGCGGGCGGGTGGACACGAGCAGCCGGTGGCCGCCCCGCGGGACGCTTGCCGGGGCGACGGCGGGCACGGTGGCGGGCCGGTCGTCCGGGGGAGCGGGGGGCTCGGGGAAGGAGCCGGGCGAGCTGTGGTCGCCGACGGCGCGGCGGGCGCGCCGCAGGGCCCGCCACCACGCCTGCACGGTGGCCTCGTCGGTGACGCCGCAGGCGGCGAGGATCCTCGGGAACTGGTCGGCCGGGCGCAGCGCGGGCAGGTGCTTGCCGCTCAGGTAGCCGCCGACCGTGCTGGCGGGCGCCCGCACCGCCGCGGCGATCTCGCGTACCGTGACGCCGGCCTGCTCCTTGGCGAGGGTGAGCTCGCGCGCGAAGTCGGCCTTGGTGGCGATGCGACGGGGGTCCGCAGCGGCGTCGGCCCGCGGGTCGCTGGTCACTGCAGGCCGCCCTTCGTCGTCGGGACGCACCGGTCAAGCCAACCGGGCGCCGCGGTCGCCGTCAATGTCCCGTGCCGCGGGAGGCTCGCGCGCGCCTCCCGCCGCGCGTGCGCCGGCCTCAGCCGGCCCGCACGCTCAGCACGAGACGTAGAACGCGGACAGCACCTTGCTGAGCAGCCAGCCCCAACCGGCGACGCAGTGCGACTCCATGGCGGGTCACCTCCCTTCCCTGCGGGCTTCCGGCCGGGCGACCCGGCCGGGGTACGCAGAAAGGAGAGCCGCCGGCGGACGCCGCGCAGAAGGACCCGGCCCGGGCACCGGACAGGCCCGGACGGCGCCGGTCGTCACCCGGACGGGTGCGCGCACGGATAGACGCCGGTGGACGGCTGTCTATAGTGGACCGGACGTGCGCGATGGTGGACAGGGGCGCCTGCGGGTGCCGGATCCGGAGCCTGCGATGCGGATCGACAGCACACTGCTCGCCGCCGAGCTGGCTCGGCTGCGCAAGGGCCGTGCCATGCGCGACCCCGACCTGTGCGCGCGGCTCGGCCCGCAGACCAGGGCCGCCTTCGGCATCGAGGACGGCGACGGCCCGCCGGTGGTCCGCCGCCGGACCAGGGCGCGGATCGAGCGGCTGCTGCGCGACGCCGAGCTGCGCACCGCGCTGCTGGTGGCGCTCGCCCTGCACCATGGCGCGGACCAGCGGCTGCTCAAGGACCGCGAGGCGTACCTGGCGGAGCTGCGCAACTTCGAGCCGCGGACCGCGCGCCGGCGGATGGACCTGGCGTTGCGGGAGCTGGTCGCCGCGATCGCCGAGGAGGAGCACGGCCGGGTGATGCCGGACACCCGCTGCGACGCCGACGGTTTCGTGGTGCGCACCCTGCGGGCGCGCATGCGGCTGGACACGCCGAGCCCCCGGCTGCACGAGCGGCGCCTGATCGTGGTGACCGCCGACCGGCTGGAGGAGATCACCGTCCGGATGACCGTGCCCCGGCCGGATCCCGGCGCGGCAGCGGGCGACCTGCGGGTGAGCGTGGAGCTGGGCGGCGTGATCGTGCGCGCACAGCGCAGCTCGCCCGAGGACTTCGAGTTCACCCTGCGGCTGTCGCGGGGCCTGCGGCTCGGTGACACGTACGAGTACGGCCTGGTCTTCGACATCCCGGCCGGGCAGCGCATGCGCCCGTACTACGTGTTCCAGCCGCTGGTGCCGTGTGAGCGTTTCGAGCTGGAGGTCTGCTTCGACACCGCGCGGCCGCCCGGCGGGGTGTGGCTGATCGACGGGGTGGTGCCGCGGGCGCTGGACCACGCGCCGGAACAGCCGGGGCGGCTCGCGCCCGACGCCCGCGGCGCGGTCCGGCAGACCTTCGCCAACCTGCGCCAGGGCATGGCGTACGGCGTCCGCTGGGCCCCGCCGGCGGGGCCGTAGTCCGCCGGTCCGTCAGAGTGCGATGGGACAGCTGGACGCGGCGGCGGCCGAAGGAGTGGTGATGGGCGCACCGGGCATCGTCGGCGGGTCGGCCGGTCGTCGCCGGAATGCCGCCGAGCGGCTCGTCGACCGCTCCATTCGACGGGTCGGGACAGGTCGTTTCCCGGCGTTTCACCGCTGCGTGACCGGCGCATTCCATTCCGTCATCCGCCCTGCGCCGGGCGGCCCCCACATGCCTGCTGAGCTGTGGTTTCGGTCGAACGCTGTCGCCTCGCAGCCGCGGTCGGCCCCGCGCTGAAGTCGCGGGGCGCCGCCCATTCCCGGCTCCATTCGACAAACGCCGATCGGTACACATTGGCCAGTAAGTTGGCTACTTCGGCGGCCGTCGCGGGCGCAGACTGGCCACGATCGCATTAAGGTCGACGGCCCAGGGAGAGCCCGGATGATCGGACATCGTTCAGCGCCATCGGGTGCGCCCGGCGGCGATCGGGCCGGGTGACCGCCGTCTCTGCCGGGCCGTCCGACCAATTCGGCGGACGCTCCGACCAATTCGGCGGGTGGCAACGGCTCTTCGATGCCGAAGTGCCTGGTCTGACCGGGCAGAAACAACGCTGGGTCTGTACCCGATTACATTCCGTGGGCTAACTTTTCCACAGCTTGATCGATCTCGATCACACATGGGTCCGGACAACCCCGTACGCGCCCGTGGCCCCACGTGCCACCTCGTGTGTGGCACCCTCTGCCGCATTCCCTTTCAGCGGGAGGAAAGGAGATCCGACGTGGTCGTAGACGCTCCGGCGCCCTCGGACGCGGTGGCGCACCTGCGGACGCTGGCCCGGGAGGGCCGGCTGGCCGAGTACGCGCGCACCGCGACGCCCCGGCAGCGGACCCGGCTCAGCGGCGCCGCGTTCACGGTCGCCTGGCCGGTCGTGTTCCACCGGCTCACCAAGGTGAACGAGCAGCGGCGCGGGCACTGGACCTGCGCCGTCGCGGTGAACCGGCTGGCCGACGCCTGCCTGGACCGGTTCCACGACGACGTGGAGGCGGTCGTGGAGGACATGCTGGCGCACGCGACCGCGGAGATCTACAACGCGGAGGGCTGGATCACCGGCCGGCTGCGCGCGGTGACGGTCGACGCGCACCGGCGCCGTCGCGGCGCGCGCGGCGCGCTGCAGCGGCCGCGGCTGCCGCAGTGGCTCGGCGACCGGCTGGCGCACGATCCGTGGCTGACCGAGCTGGCCGTGGAGATCCTGGTCTGGGTGGGGGTGCCCGCCACGGCGGGCGCGCAGCTGTGGCCGGTGGACAGCTGGGCGCAGCGCCGTGCCCGCACCACCGGCGAGGTGACCGCCGGCGACACCCGCACCGTGCACGCCGACATCGAGCTGGTGCTGGCCGCGATGCGCACCCGCCCGCAGTGGTACGCCGACTACGTGGAGCGGCCGCTCGGCGCCAAGACGCCGCCGTCGGCGCCGGCCTTCGTCGACCGCGACGCGGCGGTGGTCGACCCGCCCCCGCTGGTGCTCACCGAACCGCATGAGATCGAGGAGGGCCGGATGGCGGACCTGGCTTCGCTCGCGCTGACCGCCATCCAGCTGCGGCTGGCGGCCGCCCCCGGCGACGAGGCCGGGGCCGTCGGCGACGTCATCGCCACCGTGTTCGGCAGGATGGACGTGGCCGGTGACATGGCCCGACAGCCGCACACCGCGCCCGGCGGCACCGACCGGCTCGCCGCGCTGCTGAGCGACCCGGATGAGCTAGCCCGCGTCGTCACGGCGGTCCGGGCCATCCTCGACGGCGGCACCGCGCGCCGCTGACGCCTCGTCGATCCGCGCGCGCAGCAATGCGGCACGTTCGTCCAGGTACGACGCGAGCGCCGCGGGGGACACCCCGCGCGCGAGCGCCTCCGCACCGGCCCGGGAGAGTTCAGCCTGGAGCAGGGCGAGCAGGCGCTCGCGTGTCGCGTCGTCCAGCGCGCCGCCGTCGCCGGAGGGCTGGGGATCGGTCACGGACATGACGCTCCATCATCCGGCACTCGGGTGACCACCTCGTGCAGCGACGTGCACCAGTCGGCCGCGGTGCGCGGCCTGGACACGGCCTCGCGCTCCAGCGTGCGCAGGGCCAGGTGCTCGACGATGCCGTCGAGGGCCGACGCGCCGCGGTGGCGCACCGGGCCCGGCGTGCCGAGCTCGGGCAGGGCGAACGACTCTGGATTGATCTTGTCCTCCGACACAATCAACATGAGCCAGTCTCGCACCTGCGCGCCAGGCCGGATCGGCAGGTCCTCGGGCAGCCGGAAGTCGATCGGCTCCCCTTCGTCCGCCGAGGCCGCCGCGCCGGCGTCGACGAAGTCGCCGGGGAAGAGCCCGGCCTTGATCCGGAACTGGTCGGTCAGGTTGAGCAGCACGCAGTGCAGCGGCCGCGGCGAGGCGTTGCGGATCCGGACGAACACCGCCGGCGGCGTGAACCCGTACTCGTACGGCTGGTACTCCAGCTCGACGGCGCCCGACGCACCCGGCCGCAGGACCTCCCGGTCGCGCGGTGCGTGGACGTCGCCCGGCAGCGCCGGGACCAGCTCCAGCCGGACCAGCCCGGCCAGCCGGGACGTCGGGTTGCCGATGGCGCGCACCTGCCGCCACCGGGCGATGTGCTCCAGGCGCTCGACCACCTCCCGGGGCGCCGGCCCGCCGGGCCCCGTCGCGGCCGCGGCCAGGAACACCCCGTCGGCGCTGCGGATCTCCCCGCCGCCCTCGGCCGGGGTCGTCACGACCAGCTCGGGCCGGTCGGTGAGCGCGTCCCGGGGCACCAGCCGCAGGTAGGGCGACCGGCCACCGCCGGGCCCCGCCGCCTCGACCGCCGCCCGGACCGCCCGCGCCGCGCGCTCGTCGTCGCCGGTGTCACCGCCCACCGTCACCGCCGTACGCGGCAGCGCCACCGCGGACAGCACCACCGGGTAGACGGTGCCGGGCACCGGCTCCCAGCCCAGCGGCTCCACCACGCTGCGGCCGGGGGAGACGGCGACCACCCGGGCCTCCCGGAACGGCCCGTCGCCGTGCACGGCGACCCGGGCGGCCGTGTCCAAAGGGTCCAGCCCGTGGCAGGAGCCGGCGTCGACGACCCACCTGCCGTGCAGCTCCCGCATCGCCATGCTCGCCACCGGCATCCGCACCTGGCCGCCCAGGAAGGGCTGGTCCACGATCGGCTCGGCCGCCGGGAACAGCACCGGCGTCTGGCCGTCGACGTGGTTCTCCACGCGGCTGCGCACCGCCGTCATCAGCTCCCGGTACGTGCGGGCGGCACCCGGCCGGCGCAGCTCGCCGAGCAGACCCAGGCTGAACACCCCGCGCCGGACGCCGTCCGGGCCCGGCAGCTCGTGCGCGGGCTGCCGGCTCTGGCACGCGGCGAGCGAGACGTGGTCGGCCCGCTCCCGCGGCGGCCGCGCGCGGGCCAGCCATTCCCGCAACCCCGGCAGCAGGGCGTCCGGGCCCGGCGTCCGGCCGGGGCCGGTGAAGCGGATCCCGATCGAGGGCGGGGTCCGGGTGAGGCCGCCGGAGTGGCAGCAGTCGAGCACGACGGCGACGTGCGGTCCACCCGCGGCGACCTCGCTGATCAGCATCGCCAGCTCCTTGTCGAGCAGGTCGGCGCCGTCCGGGCCGCGGCTGTCCACGCAGACCAGCGTCTGCATCGTGGCGCCGCTGCTCTCCAGGTGCCAGCCCTCCGGCAGCACCGGCGCGGTCGAGCCGTGGCCGCTGAACCAGAACAGCACGCTGTCGCCGGACCCCGCCCGGCCCAGGTGCTCGCGGAACGCCGCCACGACGGCGGCCTTCGTCGCCGCAGCGTCGACCAGCTCCCGGATGCCGTCCTCGGGCACGCCCGCAGCGAGCAGGTGACGGCGCGCGTCGGCCACGTCGTCGCGGCACCCGGCGAGGGGGCGCACCGGGTCCGGGTATGCGTCGATCCCCACGAGAAGGGCGTACACACGGTTCACGGGTTCTCCCTGCCGGGTTGTCGTGGTGTATCCGCCCTCCTTCTGACGGACAGCCGACTCGGACCACCCGGTGCCGACCAACGTGCGATGCCCCCATCGGCGGTTCGGCCCGTTCCGGCGGTGCGCCACCGCAGGCCGTGCTCGCTCGGGGCTGCCGACGGCGAAAGGTGTGGACGACCAGCGCTACCAGCGGCTGTTCCGCCGGGACGTCCCTGCGGCCGAGGGGTATCCGGCGTTGCCCGAGCGAGCTGCGCCCGGCTCACCACCGTGCAGCGGGTTGGCGGTGCGGGTCACCGCGGATCTCGGCGGGGTCTGGGCCGCCAGCGCCGGATCCTTGGTGATGATCTGTTTGTACAGCAGGGTGAGGTCTGATCCCGGCTCCAGGCCGAGCTCGCTGCTGAGCATGCGCCGGGTGCGCTGATAGGCGGCAAGCGCGTCAGCCTGCCGCTCGTCCCGGTAGAGGGCCAGCATGAACAGGCCGGTCAGCCGTTCCCGGGTGGGATGCTGTGCGGCGAGCTCGGCCAGTGCCGCGAGCAGGTGCCGGTGCCGGCCGCAGGCCAGCTCGGCTTCGGCATACAGCTCCGATGCGGTGAGGCGCTGCTCTTCCAGCCGGGCGCCGATCCGGCTGCGCAGCAGGTCGTCGGCCTCATGCGCGAGCAGCGGACCGTGCCAGAGGCGCAGGGCCGCGGCCAGGCCGTCGGCACGCTCCCGCGGGTCCCGGAGGTTCTGGGCACGTACGGCCGCCACGGAGAACCGATGCGCGTCGATGGCGCCGGGGTCGACGTCCATGGCGTAGCTGCCGTCGCGGGTCACCATCCGTACGCCGTGCGGTTTCAGCAGGGCGCGCAGGCGTGCCACGTAGGTGTGCATGGTCGCCCGCGCCCCGGCCGGTGGTTCCTCGTTCCAGAGGAGGTTCATCAGCCGCTCGGTGGTCACCGCTCGTGGGGCCTCGAGTAGTAACAGGCCGAGCACGCAGCGTTCCTGGCGGCGGCCCAGCTGAAGGCGGCCATGAGGGTGACTGGCCGTCATCGGGCCGAGCAGCCGGAAGTACATGATCGGGAATGGTAAGGCTGCGGTAAGAGCGCGGCAAGGTGCCCCTGATCCACTGCGCGGATGTTCCGAAGCCCACTCAAGATCTTTTTAGCGGCAGCGTTGTTGCCGGTCGTCGCGGTGCCGGCGGCACCCGCGGCGGCGGGTCCGGCGTGTACCGACACTGCTCCGTCGCCGACCGCGGCGGCGACGGCGGCAGCGCTGTGCCAGACGCCGGTCGAGGACGTCTCGGCTCGCACCGAGACGCGCCGGATTTTCGCCAACCCCGACGGCACCGGCACGGTGGAGGAGTTCGCCCACCCGCAGCGGGTGCGTCGCGCGGACGGTGCCTGGGCGGCGCTGGACGCCACGCTCGTGGCGAACCCCGACGGCACTCTCTCCCCTCGTGCTTCCACGGTGGAGATGACGCTGTCCGGCGGTGGCGCGGGCTCGCTGGTCAAGGCCCGCCGCGGTAGCGGTGCCGCGACCCTGAGCTGGCAGGGCACGCTGCCCGCCCCCTCCGTCGACGGCGCGAAGGCCACCTACGCCGAGGTGCTGCCGGGAGTGGACCTAGTGGTGACGGCGCAGGACACCGGCTTCAGCGAGGTGCTGGTCGTCAAGGACCGCACGGCGGCGCGCAACCCGGCGCTGCGCAAGTTCGCGTTCGACGCTGCGGTCAGCGGAGACGACCTGCACGTCGGCAAGCCGATGATGTGGGACGCGAACGGCCGCCACGCGCCGATGGGCATGGCTCGGCAGAGCGGTCGCATCGAGCTGACCCCGGACGCGACGCTGCTGACCGATCCCACCGCGACCTTCCCCATGCACCTGGACCCGACGATCGGGTACAGCGCCTGGACGATGATCAACAGTACGGCCACGACGCAGGAGTACTGGTCCTACGACAAGAACGACTGCCCCACCGATCCCAGCACCGGCAACGAGTACAGCACCGAGTGCGCCAAGGTGGGCAACATCTACCCGGACAGCAACACGATGGACTACCGGTCCATGTTCCGGTTCCCGACGTCGGGCTTCAAGGGCAAGCAGATCGTGGCCGCGAAGCTGACCATCGATCTGCTGTGGTCCGCGGCCACCGCGAACAGCACGACCGAGCTGCGCGCGGTGGGCGCGTTCAGCTCCGCCACCAACTGGAGCAACCACGCCTCGACGTGGAGCGGGTCGAACACCGCCACGGTCTCCAACGCCAACTGGGGTGGGGCGCGCAAGCTCACCGAATTCAGCGGCTCGTTGGCCACCGCGCTGCAGACGGTGGCCAACGGCACCGCGACCGAGACGAACTGGGGGCTGAAGGCGGCCGACGAGACCAGTGACAGCGGGTGGAAGAAGTTCGACGCCAAGACCGCGAAGCTGGTGGTCACCACCAACACGGTCCCCGTGGCGCCCTCGCAGCTGACGGTGGACGGCAAGGCCTGCGTGACGGGCGACGACCGGCCCTTCGTCAAGACCTCCACCCCGGCGCTGCGCGCGGGTGTGCAGGACGGCGACGGCAACTCGCTGACCGCGTCGTTCCACTGGGCCCGCATCCGCTACGACGACGTGAGCTACGCGCCGTCGTCGACGGTGTCGCAGTCCAGTGTCCCGTCCGGGACCACCGCGCTGGTGAACCTGCCCGCAGGTGTCCTCGAAGGCTCCGACACGATGGTCGGGACGGGGGACTGGGACAACGACGGCTTCCCCGACGTGCTCGCGGTGGACGGCGTCGGCGATCTCTACCTGCTGCCCGGCAGCAGTGGCGGCGCCCGCACCGCCAGGACCCAGATCGGCCACGGTTTCAGCGGCTACACCATCGCCGGCATGGCCGACTGGAACGACGACGGCAAGCAGGACTTCCTCGCGCGCGAGAACGCCACCGGCATCCTGTGGGAATACCCGGGCAACGGCACCCGCACCGGGCACGGCACCCGCGTCCAGCGGGGGACCGGCTGGAACCCGTACGCCATCGCCGGCCTCGCCGACTGGGACCGCGACGGCGACCAGGACATCATCGCCCGGGACGGCGCCGGCGTGATGTGGCTCTACCCCAGCGGCTCCTCATCCGCGAAGGTCCAGCTCGGCTCAGGCTGGAGCACCAGCGGGGTCACCTATGCCGGCTCCATCGACTGGGACAAGGACACCAAGCCTGATCTGATCATCTACGACGCGGCCGGCCTGATGTGGATCTACCCCGGCAGCGGTGCGCGATCCCCGTACGGCACCCGTGTCCAGATCGGCGGGGGTTGGACCGGATACCAGACCCTGGTGAGCCGGGACGTCAACGGCGACGGCAACCCCGACATCGTGGCCAAGCAGCCCAACACCTCGGTGTGGGTGGCCTATCCGGGCACCGGCACCCGCGCGGTCCCGGGCACGCGCTGGACCATCGCCACCACAGGTGTCTCCGACGGCACCAGGTACGCGTTCCGGGCCACCGCGTCGGACGCCAATGCCACCAGCTCGGCGTCGGGCTGGTGCGAGTTCGAGATCGACACCACGAAGCCCGCCATGCCGACGGTGACGGCGGACGTCTACCGGGAAGGGACCGACGTCTGCGCAGGCGGGCCGTGCGGCTCGGTGGGTAAGACGGGTCGCTTCACGTTCGCCAGCTCCTCGGACACGCAGATGTTCAAGTGGGGCTGGTCGAACCCGCCGGGCACCGAGATCACGCCGGGCACGCTCGGCGGCAGCGTCTCCGTCGACTGGACCCCGACCTCCGGCGGGCCGAGGACGATGTACGTGACCGCGATCGACCGGGCCGGCAACGAGGAGACCAAGGCCTACCAGTTCGTGGTGAAGGCCGAGTCGCCCGCCGTCGCGCGCTGGAAGCTGAACGACCCGGCCGAGTCGGTCACGGTGGCCGACGATTCGGGCAACGGCCGGACGGCGACGGTCAACGGCGCCACGCTGGGCCAGCCGGGACGCGTGCTGGGCGGCGAGACGGTGGCGACCTTCGACGGGGTCGACGACAGCATCAGCCGTGCCGACTTCCTGGACACCAGCAAGAGCTTCTCCGGTGCGATCTGGGCCAGGCTCGACGCGAAGGGATCCGCGAACCGGAGCCTCGTGGCGCAGAAGGGTGCCAACCACCCGGCCTTCAACGTGATGTGGGACCGGAGCCTGGACCGCTGGTCGGTGCAGCTGGCGTCCAACGACAACACCGCGGATCCGCTGCCCACCTGGAAGAGCGCGGTCTCGACCGCGGCACCGCAGCTCGGCTTGTGGACGCATCTGGCCTGGTCCTTCGACTCCGCGTCGCTCGAACTGCGGCTCTACGTGGACGGTGTGCTCCAGGACACCGAGACCGGCGCGCGGGCGTTCAACCCGTCGAACCCGATCAGGATCGGTGACGGTGGCGCCAATGCGTGGTCCGGAGCCGCCAGTGACCTGCAGCTCTGGGATCGGGTGGTCTTCCAGGCCGAGATCGACAAGCTGGTGGATCCGACGATCCTGACCAGCGGCAGCCTGGTGGGCAAGTGGGACTTCGAGGAGGTCGGGTTCGGGCCCTCGTACGACGCCTCGGGCTACTTCCACGATCTCGACTTCTACGGTGGCACGCAGGTTCCGCCGGCCGGTGCCGGCCACACGGGCACCGGGCTGCGGCTGGACGGAGTCGACGACTATGTCGCCACCGCCGGCCAGGTGCTGCACACGGATCAGTCCTTCACGGTGTCCGTGTGGGCGCGTCCCTCGTCCCTGACGGCTGCCTACCAGGTGTTCCTGGCGCAGCAGAGCGACGGGACCTATCCGGGATTCCTGCTCTACTGGTCGACCGACAGCGGTGGCCAGTGGAAGTTCCGGATGAACGCCTCGGCCACCGACAACACCCAGAACACCTACGCGACGGCCGCTGCTCCCAATCCCACCACGGCCTACCACCACCTGGTGGGTGTGGTCGATGCGCAGAAGCGGGAGATGAGGCTGTACGTCGACGGGACGCTGGCGATGACGTCGCCGCTGCACGCCGGTTGGGTGCCATGGGACTCCACCGGACCGCTCCTGATCGGACGCGGGCACACCGTCAACGGCGACCCGAACAACTGGTATGCCGGCGACGTCGATGAAGTCCGCCTCTACCAGGGCGTCGTCACCGACCTCACGAAGATCTCCTGATTCCGTTTCGTTCAGCCCGCAGCGCTCGGCAGCTTCCGAGCACTGCGGGCTGACCAGGTTCACCCCCGGAGAGCTCAGCTCCGGGGTTCCGCTCCGCGACTCACGCTTATGACCATCCACGGAGGAGTGAACTGCTGTGTCATATCGTCATCGCTCGTTAGCCATCGGGGTCGGTGCAGCCATCCTGGCGACCATCCTGCATGCGCCGCCGGCTTCGGCGGCGCCCTACAAACCCGGCAAGCCGCAGCAGGAGCAGGTGGTGGCCGGCCACACGGTCAAGCCCGCGGCCCTCACGACGCGGTCGACCGGCCGGCCGTTCCGGGCTGCCGCCCCGGTGTGGCCCGGCCGGTCGACTGTGGACGTCGTCATGCCCACGGCTGAGGCACGCAGGCTGGGTGACGCCGGTGCGGTCCCCGCGCCGGGGCTGCCGGTGTCGGTCGATGCCGGAGCGCTCTCCGGGGTGCGGGTGCAGTCCTTCGACCGGGCGCAGACGGCCGCGGCCGGCGTGCAGGGCCTGCTGCTGCGGGTGTCCAGCACGGACCGGGCGCGGCGCAGCGGCCGGGCCGCGGTCACGATCGACTACACGGGGTTCCGCCACGCGTACGGCGGCGACTGGTCTTCCCGCCTGCAGCTGCTGGTCCTGCCCGAGTGCGCGCTGACCACGCCGGGCCTGCGCGCGTGTCAGGGAACCGTCGTCCCGTCCACGAACGATGCCGGGGCCGGCACCGTGACCGCCATGGTCGACGTGACCGCCCAGTCGACGGTGACGGTGCCGACTCGCGGCACGCTGGCCGGGGACGAGCCGGTGCGGTCGAGCCTGGCCGGCGGCACCCTGATGGCGCTGGCCGCCGCCCCGGCGGGCTCGGCGGGCGACTACAAGGCCACCTCCCTGTCGCCGTCGGCGACCTGGAACGCCGGCGGGAACACCGGTGACTTCTCCTGGTCCTACGCGCTGCGGGTGCCCCCCGCGGTCGGTGGTCCGGCGCCCTCCATCGCGCTGAACTACTCCTCGTCCAGCGTGGACGGGAAGATGGTGTCGGCCAACAGCCAGCCGTCGTGGGTCGGTGAGGGATTCGACTGGCATCCCGGCTTCGTCGAGCGGCGATACAACACCTGTTCCGAGGACATGGGCTCCGGCGCCAACAACACGGAGAAGACCGGTGACCAGTGCTGGGACACCGACAACGCCACCATCTCGATGCCCGGTCACGCGGGTGAGCTCATCAAGGGCAGCGGCAACCGCTGGCACCTGCGCAGCGACGACGGCACGCTCGTCGAGCGCCGGACCGGCGGACCCAGCGGTGACAACGACGGCGAGTGGTGGGTGGCCACCACGACCGACGGCACGCAGTACTGGTTCGGCGGCCGGGCGGGATCGAACGCGACGCTGCTTACCACGGTCTTCGGCAACCACAGCGGTGAGCCGTGCCGCGAGACGGCCTTCGCGGACTCGCACTGCGTCCAGGGCTACCGCTGGCAGCTGGACCACGTGGTCGACCCGCACGGCAACACCATGTCGTTCACGTACGCCAAGGAGACCAACAAGTACGGCCGTAACAACAAGGCTGAGGACGACACGCAGTATGACCGGGCCGGCTATCTGACGAAGATCGAGTACGGGACACGTACCGGGTCGACAGGCAGCGCCCCCATGCAGGTGTTGTTCACGGTCGCCGATCGTTGTCTGGCCGACTGCACGAACGACGCCAACTGGCCGGATGTGCCGATGGACCAGGAGTGCACCGCCGGCACGTGCGGGTTGACGCAGAAGTCGCCGAGCTTCTGGACGAAGAAGCGTCTGAGCTCGGTCAAGACGCAGGTGTGGGACGGGACGGCCTACCGGGATGTGGAGTCGTTCACGCTGACCCACTCTTTCCCGGATCCCACTGACAGTGTGCCTGCGGCATTGTGGCTGGCCGGCATCTCCCACACCGGGCACATCGGCACCACGACGACCGTCCCGGACGTCACGTTCGTGGGTCAGGTGCTGACCAACCGGGTCGACACCAACAGCGACCAGTATCCCGCGATGAACCGCTTCCGGATCAAGACCATCAACTCGGAGGCCGGCGGGAAGCTGGATGTGACCTATTCGGCGCCGGACTGCGTCAAGGGCACCCGGATGCCGGATCAGAACAATCTGCACGACAACGTCTATCGCTGCTATCCGGTGAAGTGGACCCCGTCCGGGCACTCCACGCCGATCAACGACTTCTTCCACAAGTATCTGGTGACGGATGTGGTGGAGGCAGACAAGTTCGGATCGTCCACCCGCGCGATCACGCACTATGACTACGTCGGCGACCCGGCATGGCACTACACCGACGAAGACGGGATGACCAAGAAGGCCAACAAGACCTGGTCGGTGTGGCGCGGTTATGCGACCGTGCGCACCGTGAAGGGCGATCCCGGTGAGCAGACCATGGAGGAGCGTCGCTACTTCCGCGGCATGCACGGGGACAAGCTGCCCTCGGGCACGCGGACGGTGACACTGCCCGCGATCACGGTCGGCAACATCCCGGCGATCCAGGACGAGGATGTCTACGCCGGGCAGGTTCGGGAGACGATCACCTTCGACGGGCCGACCGGAGGTGAGGTCAAAGCGGCGGTGTCTGAGCCGTGGCAGTCGGCGCCGACCGCGACCCGGGTCCTGGACGGCACGACGGTGCACGCTCGGTTCGGTGGCACCAAGGCCACCCACAATCGGACCGCCTTGGACAAGGGCCGAGGGTTCCGCACCACCTCTCAGACGACCGTCTTCGACGGTTATGGCATGCCGGTCGAGACCGAGGAGCGGGGCACCCCTGCCACCGGTGACGAGAAGTGCACGCTGACCAGTTATGTCCGTAATACCACGTTGTGGATTGTCGACAAGACGTCGCGGGTGCAGACGTTCGCTGTCGACTGTGCGACGGCCAAGGCGGGTGGGCTCACCGAAAAAGAGGTGATCGCGGACGCCAAGACCTCGTATGACGGCAATGCGTGGAGTACCGGTGAGGGCACCACCGTGCCGAGTAAGGGCTCGGTGACCAAATCGGAGGAGTTGACGGCCTACACCTCCGGGACGCCCACCTATCAGACGGTGCGGACCGCCACCTATGACAGCCATGGTCGAATCCTGGAGTCGGTGGACATCCGCGGGGCGAAGACCACCACGGCGTATACGCCGGCGACCGGGGGCCCGCTGACCGCGACCACCGAGACCAGCCATCTGGGCTGGGTCAAGTCGACCACGTTCGAGCCGGCCTGGAACCTGCCGGTGGTCACGACGGATGCCAACGGCCGCAAGATCGAGTTGGCCTATGACGGGCTGGGCCGGTTGACGTCGGTGTGGCTGGCAGGTCGGGACCGGGCGACGCAGACGGCGAACATCGTCTACGAATACCTGATCCGCAACAACGCCCACACCGTGGTTACCACGAAGCGACTCAACCCGGCCGGCGACTATGTGACGTCCTACCTGTTGCATGACAGCCTGCTTCGGCTACGGCAGACCCAGGAGGCCAATGGAACGGGCGGCGCTGGAGCGGTGATCGCCGATACGTTCTACGACTCCGCCGGCAGGGTTTACAAGAACTACAGCTCGTATGTGGCCCCGGTGGCCCCCGGCACCGCACTGTTCCAGCCCACCGGCAACATTCCGTCGCTCGACGTGAAGCGGTTCGATGGCGCGGGTCGGGAGATCGCTCAGATCCACAAGGTGAACGGGTCCCCGGCCAGCGAGAGTGGCACGGAGAAGTGGCGCACCACCACGGCATATGGCGGTGACCGCACCGACGTCACCCCGCCGGCAGGCGGCATGGTCACCTCGACGGTCACCGACGCGTTCGGCAACACCACCGAGTACCGCGTATACCAGCCGGGCTTCGCGGCAGGCAGCGACACCGGGTTCGACAAGACCACCTACGAGTTCGACCGCAAGGATCACCTGGTCAAGGTGTTCGACGCGGAGGGCAACAAGTGGGAGTACGAGTACGACCTGGCCGGCCGACAGACCAAGAGCATCGACCCGGACAAGGGCACGACGACGACGGTCTTCAACGCCTACGGTGACATCGAGTCGACGACTGACGCCGAGCTCCGGAAGATCGCCTACACCTACGACGCGGTCGGCCGCAAGACGACGATGCGGGACGGTTCGACGACCGGCCCGAAGCGCGCCGAGTGGATCTACGACAAGCTGAGCAACGGCACTGATGTCTTCGGTCAGCTGGTCAAGACCATCCGATACGTGGGCACCGACGAGTACATCAAGGAGCACGTCGGCTACACGATCGACTACAAGCCGACGAGCACCAAGCACACCATCCCGACCGCCGAGACGGGCCTCAACGGCTCATATTCCTACGTCTACACCTACAACCCCGACGGATCGGTCGCGACGACCCGGCTCCCGGCCATGGGCGATCTGGTGGCGGAGCAGCTCACCCGCGGCTACAACAGCCTCGGCAAGCCGACCACGCTCAACACCAGCATCGGTGCCACCACCTACGTGACGAACCTGCTCGACGGCACGCCCGGCACCCAGTACACCAGCTTCGGTGAGCTGGCCGCGATCCACCTGCGGCACAACAGCGGCAGCATGGTGGACATCGTCCGGGACTACCAGACCGACACCCGGCGGCTGGCGCAGATCTGGACCACCCGGCAGACCGCCCCGACCGCGGTGGCCGATCAGCGCTTCTCCTACGACCCGAACGGCAACGTCACCAAGATCTCCGACCTGACCGCCGGCGACCACCAGTGCTTCACCACCGACCACCTGCGTCAGCTCAAGGACGCCTGGACGCCCGCCAACGGCGACTGCAACCCGGCGCCGACCGCGGCGGCGCTGGGCGGGCCGGCCAAGTACTGGAACACCTACTCCTACGACAAGCTCGGCAACCGCACCCAGCTGGTGCAGCACGCGACCGCCACCGGAGACCGGACCACCACCTACACCATCCCGGCCGGCAAACACCAGCTGACCGGCACGTCCACGGAGGACAGCGGCGGTAAGAAGACCGGCGCGTACACCTACGACGCGTCCGGGAACATGCTCACCCGGCCCACCCCCACCGCCGGCACCCAGACCATGACCTGGGACGCCGAGGGGCACCTGGCCACCAGCCAGGACTCGACCGGCACGACCTCGTTCATCTACGACGTGGACGGCAACCGGCTCATCCGCGAGGACCCGACCGGCAAGACGCTCTACCTGCCAGGTCAGGAACTGCGGTACACCACCAACGGCGGGACGAAGAAGTGCACCCGCTACTACACCCACGCCGACCAGACCATCGCCATGCGCACGTCAGCGGGCATCACCTGGCTCGGCGGCGACCATCACGGGACCGCGCAGATCTCCGTCAACGCGGTCGGGCAGGCAGTGTCGATCCGGCGGGAAACCCCGTTCGGTGAGCTCCGGCAAACCACCGGCACCTGGCCCACGGCGATGGACAAGGGGTTCGTCGGTGGCACCAAGGACAACACGGGCCTGACGCATCTGGGCGCCCGCGAGTATGACCCGCTCATCGGCAGATTCATCTCCGTCGACCCGGTGATCGACATCAAGGATCCGCAGCAGATGAACGGCTACAACTACGCCAACAACGCTCCGATGACGGCCAGTGACGCGACGGGGTTGTGGCCCGATTTTCTGGACAAGGCCGTCAAGAACGTCACGAACAATGTCGCAGGAATCGTCAATGACGCGAAGAAGGCAGTGACGACCGGCGTTGGCGAGGTCGGCAAATGGGTCTACAACAATTCAGGTGCCATCTCGGCGGTGCTGGGAGTGGCTGCGATTGTCTGCCTGGTGCCACCACTGACAGCCGCGGCCCCGTTCCTCGGCGCGGCTTCTGCGGCATTCGGTGCCATCGACACCTACAAGTCATGTAGCGAGGGCGCTGCCCTCGACTGCGGGCTCGGCATAGCCGGCATGATTCCCGGTGGTCGGGCGGTCGTTGGAGGCATCAAGGGTATTCGAGCCGCGACGAAGGGCCTCGACGCGGCGGAGGAGGCGTACGACGCGGCGAAGAAACTCCGTGGCGCGTACCGGGCGACCAAGGCCGAATTGAAGGACCTGCGACGGGAGATGAAGGACGCGGGGCGAGAGCTCAACGACGCCTGGGGCGGTCTCAAGTCGACGGTCACGCCCTGGACGAGGCCATGGCGCCCGGATGTGTTCGACGCCGTGGACATCGGCTGGGAGGGTTACAAGCTGGCGGCGAACGACGATTATGAGAACGGATACAAGAATATGACCATGCACAGCAGGGCGACCCTGAAGCCCACGTTCAACAAGAACTTCGGCGGTACCTTCAACTTCGCGAAGCTGCTGCGGCTGGAGAAGATGCTGTAGTTCCTCCCGGAAAGGGGCGGCGCTGTCTAGCGCCGCCCCTTTTTCTTGTTTCGCCTGTCGATCCTGGTGGGCCGTGTTGCGGGTTGGCGTGAGGCTCTGGGCCCGAACCACCACCACGGCAGGTAGAAGACCGCGCCGAGCGCGACGACTCCGAAGCCTGTCCAAAATACCCACGAAGAGCCCGACTCGTGTGCGGTCGTGCTGGCCGGACCACTGACGCGAGCTGGGACCGCATCCGACGGTCGATCTTCAAAGAAGTTGTCGAAGGCGATGCGGTCGATCATTACCGAACCGTCGACCGAACGAAATGTTCCTGTGCAGTCCCAGCCGATCTGGCCCCCTTGCCGGCCGAGCTCAGGCTCGCACTCGGTGATCGTCACGGTGCCGGCTATGCCACCCAACGTCGCGCGAAGGCCGTCGACGCCGATGCTCAGACTCCAGACGGACAAGCCCAGAAAGAACCCGCACAAGGCGATCGGCACGATGTTGAGCCAGCCCATTTCACGAGCTTCTTGCGCGCGCACTCGCAATGCCGCCTTGATCGTCTGACGCATCGGTCGAGGGTAGCAGCCTTATTCGTACCGCCGACACGGTGAACAGTATCCATGCCTTCGGGTGGGAGTGGGCTCGATCAGACCCTCTGGCTTTGGGATGATGTGACCGCTTCTGCCCAGTGCCGCGACCTGCTCGACCGGTTCGTCATGGGCGGCGACGCCAAACGTTGCCGAGGCACATGACGCTGGCTGAGAAGGTCATCTTCGATTCCTGCAAGGCCTGGTTCGGCTGCGCGGACAACGCCGGCCATACATTTTGTGGAAGAAGAACTGGGGAGCGGGCACCAACTGCTTGATGGCCAGGGAGTCCGTGGCACCGGTGGCGAGCCCGGCAGCTCACCTACCAGGAACGCAAGATGGCAGCGCTGATGTGATGGATGCCGTGGAAGCACCCGCCGACGGACGGCCGCTGCGAGACCTCGGCCGGTTCGCCGTGGATCTCCTGGCCGTACCCATATCGGCGCCTTTCTCAACCGTGGGCGGGAGGAGAGCCGGCACACCACGGCACCGGAGGTCAGAGCCATCGCCCTGCATCGGCATGGATGTCGACGCGGGGCCTTCCGATGGTCATCCGGGTGCACTCCGGTGCCGCCTGCCTGCGATGCTGGCATCCATGACCCAGATCCGGACCGCGGTCGTGGTGGGCCTGTTCTCGGCGAAGGTGCGTGACCATCAGGCTCGGCTCGACGCTCTGGAGGCTCGGCTCGGTGCGCTGGGCGTGCGGGTCCAGGCACGGTTCGTCCAGCGCAGGGGTGTCTCCGACGGCGGGGTCCGGTTGCTGGACTCCCCGCTGTCGCGTCGCTTCCTCATCGGTCGCGGAAAGCTGGCTCAGGTGGCCGCGGCGTGTGACGCCGTCGATGTCGACGCGGTCGTCTTCGTCAACGAGCTCTCCGCGTACCAGCGTCGATGGTTGTCGGCCCGGCTCGGTCGTCCCGTCCTGACGCCGACCGACCTCGACCGGCGCGAGGGCGCCCTGACCGTGGACCGGCCACGTCGCCAGGCAGGTGGGAGGCTCGCCGGAGTCCGCCGCCGTGGTCGGTGATCGCTGTTTCGGGTCAGGACGTGCAGTGAGACCGCAGATCCTGACCGGAAACAGCGATCATGCCCCCCACGGCAGCGATCATGCGCGCCACAGCAGAAGGCCCAGACCGGGGACACCGTCCCTGACCTGGGCCTTTCTGTTGGAGCGGGCGACGAGAATCGAACTCGCGTAGTCAGTTTGGAAGACTGAAGCTCTACCATTGAGCTACGCCCGCGTGGCCACGAGTCTAGCGGCTGGGTCGGCTCACCCGAAACCGAGGTCGCACCGTGGCTCGTCGGGGTGGCCGGATTCGAACCGACGGCCCCTCGCTCCCAAAGCGAGTGCGCTACCAAGCTGCGCTACACCCCGTTGCGCCGATGGTGGCGGCGCCCTCGGAAGTGTATGCGGTCTGCGCACCCGGCCGCACACCCATATAGCCGTGTCCCATTCTGAAGCTTTTTCGTTATTTGCACCATGCCGCCCCCTCTGTGGGCCTACGGTGTACCCAGGGACGGGGAGACGATTCGCCCCTCGTCCTCTGGCACAGGTGGCCCGCCGGGGTCGTTCGTCCGAGCCGGTGGGCCGCCTGGGCCGGGGCGCGGGGTCGGCGCGGCGATGGGCCGGAACCCCCGGTGGGGCTTTGTTCGATCAGGCGGATGGGGCTCCACCGGGCTGCGTGGCCTCGTCGGTGTAGGCGAGATGCGCGTTCGCCGGGGTGAGCAGCTCCGGCTTGATTCTGCGGTGCAGCCACACGGTGAGCGCCAGGGTCAGCAGGGCGAAGAAGGCGGCGGCGGCCCAGGCGGGGCCGCGCTCGCCGGCGGGTGCGGCCAGTGTGGCGAGATCGCCGAGCGGCACACCGGAAACCGGGAGTCGCGGTGTCGGCAGGCCTGCCCATGAGCGGGCCGGGTCGTTGAGCACGGCAGCGAGCAGGGTCGCGGTTTCGATCGGTGGCACGGTGGGTCTCCTCCCGGAACTACCCGCCCAGTTTGTCGGCTTTGCTGGATATTATGGGTTTGCCGCGCCTGCGATGTGTGACATCCGCCGATAACGGCCGCCCGATGCGGGAGGCCATCCGGGTATTCGCCTACACTCGACCGGGCTCCGTGTCCGCGTGTCGGACCGGCCTCATGACGCGGCGTGGCCGCGCAGTACAGTGCGTAGGCCCCGTCAAAACGACCGAAAGATCCCAAGGAGTACGCCAGTGAAGAGCACCGTCGAGACTCTGAGCCCGACGCGAGTGCGGCTCGCCATCGAGGTGCCGTTCGCCGAGCTCGAGCCGAGCCTGAAGAAGGCGTACCGGGAGATCGCGGCGCAGGTGAACATCCCCGGCTTCCGCAAGGGCAAGATCCCGGCTCAGGTCATCGACCAGCGCGTGGGCCGTGGCGCCGTGCTGCAGGAGGCGATCGAGGAGGCCATCCCGCAGCAGATCTTCGCCGCGGTGCGCGAGCACGAGGTCAAGCTGCTGGGCCGTCCCGCCGTCGACAACCTCGAGTTCGAGGACGGCAAGCCGCTGAAGTTCACCGCGGACGTCGACGTGCGCCCGGAGATCACCCTGCCCGAGCTGAGCGCGATCAAGGTCGAGGTCGACCCGCTGGCCATCTCGGACGCCGAGATCGACGAGCAGGTGGACGGGCTGCGCCAGCGCTTCGCCACCCTGAAGACCGTCGAGCGCGCCGCCGCCACCGGTGACTACGTGCAGCTCGACCTGGTCGCGACCGTCGACGGCAACGAGGTCGAGGGCGGCACCGCCAGCAACATCTCGCACGAGGTGGGCTCCGGCCAGCTGCTCAAGGGCCTGGACGAGGCCGTCGTCGGCCTGTCCGCCGGCGAGACCGCGACCTTCACCAGCCAGCTCGTGGGCGGCGAGTTCGCCGGCCGCGACGCCGAGGTGAACGTGACCGTGCGCACGGTCAAGGAGAAGGAGCTCCCCGAGCTCGACGACGAGTTCGCCGGCCTGGCCAGCGAGTTCGACACCCTGGAGGAGCTGCGCGACGACCTGCGCCAGCGGATCACCCGGGTGAAGAAGGTCGAGCAGCTGTACGCGGCCCGCGACAAGGCCCTCGCCGAGCTGGTGAAGCAGGCGAACGTGCCGGCGCCGGAGGGCGTCGTCGCCGACGAGGTCGAGCAGCGCAAGGCGGCCATGGTCGAGCAGCTCGAGCGGATGGGCGCCTCCCTGGAGGAGTACCTCGCCGCTGAGGACAAGACCGACGAGCAGATCACCACCGAGCTGGCCGACGCGGCCGCCGAGGGTGTCAAGATCCAGCTCGTCCTCGACACCATCGCCGAGGCCGAGGACGTGCAGGTCACCGACGACGAGTACGGTCACGAGATCGTGCACCGCGCCCAGCGGGCCGGCGTCGCGCCGCAGGCGTACTACGACCGGCTGGTCCAGAACGGCGCCGCCGCGGCCGTCTACGGCGACGTGCGCCGGGGCAAGGCGCTGGCGCTGGTCATGGAGCGGGTCGTGATGACCGACACCGACGGCGAGGTGCTTACCCTGGACTCGCTGCGCGAGGGCGACGGCCACGAGGGCCACGACCACGGTGACCACGAGGGTCACGACCACTGACATGAGCATCGCGAAGGACCCGTTCACCACCGTGGGCGGGTCCTTCGCCGTTCGCCCTCCGGGCGTCGTGCGCTGACAGCGAACACGCGGATCTCGGGGAAGCTGCCGTCACTGGCAGCGGTTAGGGTCGCTGTAGGACAACGAGAAAGGCTGCCGATATGAGCGAGCTGCACGTTCCAACTGCGCGGGGTTCCGATCCGATCGCCGGCGGCCTCGACGATTCTGTGTACAACCGCCTGCTCAAGGAGCGCATCGTCTTCCTGGGCAGTGACGTCAACACCCAGGTCGCCAACCGGATCTGCGCGCAGCTGCTGCTGCTGTCGGCCGAGGACCCGGACCGCGACATCTACCTCTACATCAACTCGCCCGGCGGCTCCGTGTACGACGGCATGGCGATCTACGACACCATGCAGTACATCAAGAACGATGTGGCGACGATCGCGCTGGGCATGGCGGCCTCGATGGGGCAGATGCTGCTGTGCGCCGGCGCCAAGGGCAAGCGGTCGGCGCTGCCGCACGCGCGGATCATGATGCACCAGGCCTCCGGCGGCATCGGCGGCACCGCGGCCGACATCGCCATCCAGGCCGAGCAGATGATCTACACGAAGAAGCTCATGATCGATCTGATCGCTCAGCACACCGGCCAGCCGGTGGAGCAGATCGAGGCCGACAGCGACCGCGACCGCTGGTTCAACGCCGAGGCGGCCCGGGAGTACGGCTTCATCGACCACGTGATCACCGCGGCGCAGGCCGTGCCGGTCGGGAACTGAAGGAGCGCAACGATGTTTCCACGCATGACGCCGGGCTTCGCCGAGGTCAGCAACCGCTACATCATCCCGTCGTTCATCGAGCGCACGTCGTACGGGACCAAGGAGACCAACCCGTACAACAAGATGTTCGAGGACCGCATCATCTTCCTGGGCGTCCAGGTCGACGACGCGTCCGCCAACGACGTGATGGCGCAGCTGCTGGTGCTGGAGGCGGCCGACCCCGACCGTGACATCACCATGTACATCAACTCGCCCGGTGGCTCGTTCACGGCGATGACCGCGATCTACGACACCATGCAGTTCGTGCGCCCGGACATCCAGACGGTGTGCCTGGGTCAGGCGGCCAGCGCCGCGGCCGTGCTGCTGGCGGCGGGCACCCCGGGCAAGCGCCTGGCGCTGCCGAACTCGCGGATCATCATCCACCAGCCGGCCACCGAGGGCGGCTACGGTCAGGGTTCCGACATCGAGATCCAGGCCCGCGAGATCATGCGGATGCGCACCCAGCTGGAGGAGATGCTCGCGCGTCACTCGGGCCGGGAGCAGGCGCAGGTCAAGAAGGACATCGACCGCGACAAGATCCTGACGGCGCCCGAGGCGCTCGAATACGGCCTGGTCGACTCCGTCATGACCAGCCGCAAGAAGAGCCTGCTGGCCGGCGCGCGCTGAACCGGTGCGGTGCCGTTCACTCCAACAGGTGGACGGCACCGCCGCACTGTCACAGCCGCGTGTCAGAATCAGCGGTGTGGTCGGCGGGGTGGGGCCGTCGCAAACCGGCTCACAACAGGTAACGTCAAGGCAGAACCGAAGTCCGCACCCGCGTGTGCGGCGCGGCGTTCGTCCGCTTCAGGGGCAGGGGGAGTCGTAGGTGGCACGGATCGACGGCGGCGACCTGCTGAAATGCTCTTTCTGTGGCAAGTCGCAGCGCCAGGTGAAGAAGCTCATCGCCGGGCCGGGCGTCTACATCTGCGATGAGTGCATCGACCTGTGCAACGAGATCATCGAGGAGGAGCTCGCCGGCGAGGAGCAGGTCCGCTGGGAAGAGCTCCCCAAGCCGATGGAGATCTGCCAGTTCCTCGACTCTTACGTGGTGGGCCAGGACGGCGCGAAGAAGGCCCTCGCGGTCGCGGTCTACAACCACTACAAGCGGCTGCAGGCCGACGCGGCGCACAGCCGGGGCGGCGAGTCCGTCGAGGTGGCCAAGAGCAACATCCTGCTGATCGGCCCGACGGGCACCGGCAAGACGCACCTCGCGCAGACCCTGGCCCGCATGCTGAACGTCCCGTTCGCCATTGCCGACGCGACCGCGCTGACCGAGGCCGGCTACGTGGGTGAGGATGTGGAGAACATCCTCCTCAAGCTCATTCAGGCCGCCGACTGGGACATCAAGCGCGCCGAGACCGGCATCGTCTACATCGACGAGATCGACAAGATCGCCCGCAAGTCCGACAGCCCGTCCATCACCCGTGACGTCTCCGGTGAGGGCGTGCAGCAGGCGCTGCTGAAGATCCTGGAGGGCACCCGGGCCAACGTCCCGCCGCAGGGCGGGCGCAAGCACCCGCACCAGGACTTCGTCGAGATCGACACCACGAACATCCTGTTCATCTGCGGCGGCGCCTTCGCCGGGCTGGAGCAGATCATCGAGCAGCGCACCGCGCGCTCGGGCCTGGGCTTCGGTGCGCACCTGCGCGCGGTCACCGACCACCGCGTCAGCGACGAGACGCTGGCCAAGGTGATGCCGGAGGACATGCTGAAGTTCGGCATCATCCCCGAGTTCATCGGCCGGCTGCCGGTCATCACCACCGTGCGCAGCCTCGACCGCGAGGCGCTCGTCAAGATCCTGACCGAGCCCCGCAACGCCCTGGTGAAGCAGTACCAGCGCCTGTTCGAGCTCGACAACGTGGTGCTGGAGTTCGAGGAGGAGGCCCTGGAGGCCATCGCCGACCAGGCCATGCTGCGCAACACCGGCGCCCGCGGCCTGCGGGCGATCATGGAAGAGGTCCTGCTCTCCGTGATGTACGAGGTGCCCAGCGACCCCAACGCCGAGCGGGTGCTGATCACCCGGGACACCGTGCTGGAGAAGGTCTACCCGACCATCGTCCCGCGCCGTGATCTCGGCACCGGCCGCCGGGCGCGGCACCACCGCGAGGAGAAGACCGCCTGACCACCGCGAAAGCGCCGTCCCGTCCGGGGCGGCGCTTTCGTCGTGTACGCCGCAGCGCCGGATGGGCCCCTCAAGGCCGGACGAGCACTCAGCGCCGGGTGGCCACTCACCGCCGGACGGGCAGTCAGCGCTAGGCGAGCGCTCGGCGCCGGGTGGGCACTCAACGCTGAGCGGGCAGTCAGTCAGCGCTTGGCGATAGCCGGCCCGCGGCGGCGGTCGAACTCGCCGGGCGGCATCGCCACCACCATCACCAGCCGCGTCGGCCCGTCCAGCTCGTTGCGGTAGGTGTGGGCCCGATCGGCCCGGAAGTCCAGTGTCTGCCCGACCTCGACCGGGTGGTCGACGCCGTCGACGGTCACCACGATCTGCCCGATCAGCACGTGCACCATGGTGCGGGTGCCGGGCAGCAGCTCCTCGGCCTCGTAGCGCTCCTGCGGGGCGAACCGCCAGTCCCACAGCTCGACGAAGTCCGGGTCGCTGAGACCGCGCAGCATGCGGCCCGAGCCGCCCCGACCGCCGCGCCACAGCACGGGCGCGGCGTCGATCTCGCTGAGGTGCACGGAACGGTCGGCGGCCGGCTGCAGCAGGCGGGCCACGGTCACCCCGAACGCGTCCGCGATGCGGGCGAGCGTGCCGACGCTGGGGTTGGTGCGGCAGCCCTCGATCTGCACCAGCATGCCCTTGCTGACGCCCGACCGGCCGGACAGCTCGTCCAGCGACCAGCCGCGACCGGCCCGCAGGGCGCGTACGTGCAGCGCGACCGCTGCGTTGATCTCGTCGAGGGGCAGGTGCCGGGGCCGGGGCGCGCGTGGACCGGGGTCGGCCTGGTCGGCCGATCGGGTCCGTTCGATCGTCGTATCGGTCAACAGACTGTCCTTTGCGGTCAATACCGTGATACGAACACGTCGTGATCTCAGTTCTGCTCGCCGGCACGTCCGCCCTGGTCTGGGGCACCGCCGACTTCTGCGGCGGCAAGGCCGTGCAGGGTGCCGCGAGCGTGCGAGGCCATTCCTTCTCGGTCACCGTGGTGTCACAGCTGTACGCGATACCGATGATCGCAGCTTTTCTGCTGCTGATCCCGGGACGGCTCGGCGTGTCGGCGCTGGGCTGGGGAGCGGCCGCAGGGATTGCCGGACTTTTCGGGATTGTCCTCCTCTACCAGGGGCTCGCGAGCGGCGCGATGGCCGTCGTGGCCCCCGTCGCCGCGGTCACCTCCGCCCTCGTGCCGCTCACCGGCGGTCTGCTGCTCGGCGAGCGGCCCGGCCCCGCCCCGCTCATCGGCGCCGCCTGCGCCGTGGCCGCCATCGCCCTGGTCAGCCTCAGCCCCGCCGAGGGCGCGGGCGCGGTGGGCCCGCGCGTCATCGGGTTGGCGCTCGCCGCGGGCGCGCTGTTCGGGGTGTTCTTCCTCCTGCTGGCACAGGCGGGGGAGGGGGCCGGCATGTGGCCGCTGGCCTGCGCCCGGCTCGCCTCGATCCCGGTCGGCCTGCTCCTGCTCCGGCGGATCGGCGGCACGCTGCGCCTGCGCGGCAACGTGCTTGCGCTCACCGCGGTCGCGGGCTGCCTCGACATCGCCGCCAACGGCCTCTACCTGCTCGCCGCGCACCAGGGCCAGCTCAGCATCGTCGCACCGATCGCGTCGCTCTACCCGGCGAGCACGGTGCTGCTCGCGCTCGCCGTCAACAAGGAGCGCCTGCGGCCCGTGCAGTTCGCGGGCCTCGGCCTGGCCGCGACGGCCCTGGTGCTCGCCGCGGTGTGACCGGTCCGCCCGTACCTCCTCCACCCGGATCGAACCTCCGACCGCGCTGTTGAACGACCTGGCGTCGGGGCAGCCCATGGCGGGTTCGACGGCGCCGG
>NZ_JBFAOU010000020.1:0-73933 GCF_040675365.1 Catellatospora sp. NPDC049609
CCCGGCGCGGCGTGGCCCGGCGCGGCGTGGCCCGGCGCGGCGTGGCCCGGCGCGGAAGGCGTGGGAGGTGGGTTGGGTCAGGCGGTGGCGGGGGTGTCCCAGTCGATGCGGTGGTCGAACTGCCAGGCCATCTTCTCCGGCTTGGCCAGCAGCTTCATCGCCGTCGGCAGCAGCAGGTCGCGTAGCACCCGCGCGATGGGCCCGGCGGCCTTGTCGCTGTTGGTACGCGCCGCTGCGGCGATGATCTTCTCCACCCGCTCCCGGCGCAGCCCTTCGTACACGGTGAACGCCTGCTCGGCGGGCAGGTCGCGCAGGCAGCGGGCGAGCTGCACCGCGCTTTCGGCGGCCAGCGACGCGCCCTGCCCGGACGACGGCGACGTGGCGTGCGCGGCGTCGCCGACCAGCACCATCCGCCCACGATGCCAGGTCGGCACGCGCGGGATGTCCTCCATGCCGCCGATGGCGACGAACTCCGACAGGTCGGCCTTGCGCAGGATGTCGAGCACGGGCATCCGGTCGTCGGCGAACGCGGCGGTGAGCACCCGCAGCCACTCGGCCGGGCTGGTCCGGTTGGCCTCCGACCAGGACATCGGTCTGGGGTGCGGGAGGTTGGCGAACCAGCCGCAGCGCCCGTCGTCGAAGACCTGGTAGCCGAAGAACGCCCGCTTGCCGAACATCATGTACATGGCGTCGCCCGTGGACGGCAGGCCGGTGTCGTCGGACCAGCAGCCGAAGCCGATCAGCCCGGTGTAACGCGGCTGCGGCGCGGCCGGGTCGATGATCGTACGCACCGTGGAGCGGATGCCGTCGGCACCGATGAGCACATCGGCCTCGGCGGAGGTGCCGTCGGCGAAGTGCGCCCGCACCCCGGTCGGGGAGCCCTGCGGGCCGAGGTGCTCGGCCGAGACCAGGCGCTTGCCGTGCGCGACGGCGATCCCGCGGCGCGCCGCCTCGGCGTAGAGCGCTCGGTAGAGGTCGGGCCGCATCACGAACCGCTGCGGCTCCATGCCACTCGGGCCGCCGAACGCGGCCAGCCGCTTGCCGGTCCAGCTGTGGATCACGATGGTGTCCATGGGTAGCCCGACGGCGCGCACCGCGTCGTCGGCGCCGATCACCGACAGGGCCCGCAGCCCGTTGGGCGCGATGCTCAGGCCGCCGCCGACGCCTTCGGCGGTGCTGTCGTACGCCTCGTACACCGTCGCCTCGATGCCCGCCTGCCGCAGGGCCATCGCGGCGACCGGGCCGGCGATGCCGCCGCCCACGACCAGGGCGGTCTTCACCTTCGTCATTGTGTTCTCCCAGGGGTCATTCCGCCGGTCACGGTTGACCGGCGCCGGTATGGACTCGTGCGCGTCCGAACCGCCCAGGGGGAACCCGGCTATCCTTGCGGTTGCCACCTCTCGTGGCCGGTCCCTGGTGGTTCGGTGCGAGGGTCGAGGTCTCCGGCGGGGTGTTGGCGCACCGCGCCGGAGACCGTCTCTGTTCGGGGCTACTGCGGGTGCAGCCCCCTCTCCATCAGCTCCGCCAGCTCGGGCGGCACCTTGCCGGTCTCGCTGAACGCCTGCCAGTCCGCCAGGCCGGGGAACTCGCCGCTGGTCAGCTCGCCGAGCAGCCCGCGCACGAAGGCCGTCTCGGCCCCGGCCACGGCCAGCTCGTACTCCTCCTCGACCAGGAACAGCCGGGGCACCTCGCGGGCGGCCTCGGTGAGCGCGGCGCGCTTGTCGGCCAGCTCCCGTTCGAGCACGGTCAGCCGCTGGGCCAGCAGCTCGGCGGCCTCGCCCGGCGACAGCACCGCCATCACCGACAGCCCGGCCGTGAACCGGGACTGCTCCGGCTCCGGGGTGGAGATCAGCTCGCGCACCCAGTCCACCAGCTCGGCCCGGCCCGCCTCGGTGATCGTGTAGACCGTGCGCTCCGGGCGGGCGCCCTGGCGGACGGTGTCGGTCGCCTCGACCAGGCCGTGCTTCTCCAGGTTCTGCACGACCGTGTAGAGCGAACCCCACTTGATCTTCATGTTGCGGTCCTTGCCGTGCTCTTTCAGGACCGAGGCCATCTGGTACGGGTGCATCGGCTGCTGGACGAGCGCGGACAGCACCGCCAGCGCCATCAGGTTGCCCACCGCGCGCCGCTTCGCCACTGCCCCCTCCTCTGCCGCTACTTAGTCAGACTTGACTACTCGCAAACGAGTATACGCATCCGAACGAGCCGTCCGCCAGCACGTCCGGAAAGCGCCCTGCCGGCGGCCGGACGCCGCATCGCCCGTCCGCTAGCCTCCGGGCATGCGGCTTCTGATCCTCGGCGGCACGCGGTTCCTGGGACGGGCCGTGGCCGCCGGCGCCGTGGCCCGCGGCTGGCGGGTGACCGCCCTGCACCGGGGCACGGCCGCCCCGCCCGCCCAGGTCGAGTCGCTGCTCGGCGACCGCACCGACGCGGCTGGTCCGGTCGTGGCCGAGGCTGCCCGGCGGCGGTGGGACCTCGTGCTGGACACCTGGGACGGCCCGCCGGAGGTCGTCGACCGTGCCGCGACCGCGCTCGCCGCGTCGGCCGGCCGTTACGTGTACGTCTCCAGCCGCTCGGTCTACCGCGACCTGTCGGCGCCCGGCCTCGTCGAGGAGTCCGCGCTGGTGGCCGCGCCGCCGGCCGGCACCGCACCGGAGCGGGCGACGTTCGGGCAGCTGAAGGCCGGCGCGGAGCGGCGGGTGCGGGCCGCGTTCGGCGAGCGCGCCCTGATCGTCCGGCCCGGCCTGGTGCTGGGCCCCCGTGAGCATCCCGAGCGCCTCGTCTGGTGGCTGCGGCGCCTCGCCCGCGGCGGCGACGTCCCCGTGCCCGGTCCGCCCGGCCTGCCTGTGCAGTACGTCGACGTGCGTGACCTGGCCCGCTGGCTGCTGGACGCCGCGGCCGCCGGGCGGGGCGGCACGTTCAACGCGGTGAGCCCGCCCGGCCACACCACGATGGGCGCGCTGCTGGCGTCCTGCCGGGACGCGACCGGCTCGGGCGCGCGGCTGCGCTGGGTGCCGCCCGGCGCGGTCCTGGCGGCCGGCGTGCTGCCCTGGTCGGAGCTGCCGATCTGGATACCGGAGGGGTCGCCGGTGCGCGGCCTGCACGAGACCGCCGCCGACCGGGCGTACGCGGCCGGCCTGCGCTGCCGCCCGATCGCCGAGACGGTCGCCGACACCTGGGCGTGGCTGCGCCCGAGCGCCCACGACGGCCCCGCGGGCCTCGGCCCCGACCGGGAAGCTGAGCTCCTCCGCCACGCTTGCTGACCCGCCCATCCTGTGCGCGGCATCTTCCAGGTGGAGCCGCGGTGGTCGAAGGCGGACACGACCTGATGGAGCGCGAACGGATACACCTGCGCGGGGAAGAGCCGACAGGACGCTGCGCGCAGTCGGCCGGGTCGTGGCAGGCGGGTCAGCGCAGCGCGCGCTCCCAGACGGCGCGGTGCTCGTCGAGGTAGGCGGCGGTGTCGCGCCAGTAGGGGCCGTCCTCGGTGAAGATCCGCGCCCAGGGCTGCCGGTTCTCCCGCGCGCCGGTCTCCAGCAGGTCGTACATGGCGCGGGCGCGGCGGCCGAGGGTGGCGGCCAGCGCCGGGCCGTCGGCGGGTTCGAGGCGGTAGCCGTCGGTGAACGCGCGCAGGCGGGCGGCCGCGCCGGCCGGGTCGCGCTCCGGCCGCAGCCCGGCCATGCTCTGCGCGGCGTACGCCAGATCCCACCGGCGGGAGGCGGGCGCGGCGGCGTCCCAGTCGATGAGCACCCAGCCCCGCTCGGCGCGGACCAGGTTCCACGGCGCGACGTCGTTGTGGCAGACCAGGTCGGCGCCCTCGGCAGGGATCGCGGTCTCCCAGCGGGCTCCCGGCGGCGGCGCGAACGAGGCCGCGGCGTCGTGCAGGTCGCGCAGCATCCGGCCGATCTCCCCCAGCTCCGCCGGGGTGAACGTGCCGGTGTGGTCGCACAGCTCGCCGCGCACGTACTCCAGCACCTGGCGGCCCTGCTCGTCGCGGCCCAGCGGGCGCGGCGCGCCGATGAACCCCGCCTCGTGCAGGTGGAGCAGGAACGCGTCCACGCCCTCGGTCCACGGACCGGACGGCCGCCGCACCGTGTCGCCCACCCGCACCACACCGGCGGTCACGTTGCCGGGCAGCGGCTCCTCGATCAGCATTCCCCGCAGGCTAGTGCAAGGGCGGGGACAGCGCGGTGCGGGACGTGATGCGCTAGCCCACCGGCCCGTCGCCGTACCAGGTCGCGGCGGTGTCGTGGCGGAGGGCGGCGCGCTCGGCGGCCGTGCAGCCGGCGAAGACCGCCTCGTACGCCTCGTACGCGTGGGCGAAGCCGCCGCGCAGGCGCTCGATGGGCAGGTCCGAGCCGAGCATGCAGCGCTGCGGCCCGAACGCGTCCAGTGCGGACAGCAGCCACGGCCGCACCCGGTCGGCCGTCCAGTCGCCGAAGACGGTGCCGAGCGCGTCGATGCGGGTGGCGGTGTTCGGCGCCGCCGCCACCTCCCGCAGCGCCGCGGCGTGGGTGCGCAGCCCGGCCTCGGTCAGGTCGCCGGGCCAGCCGAGGTGGTCGACCACGACGCGCACCCGCGGCAGCTCGCGGGCCAGCCGGGCCACCTCGCCGAGCTGGTCGCCGGAGCACTCGACGGTGAGCGTGAGGCCGTGCTCGGCCAGCCCCGCCAGGTGTGCCTTGACCTGGGCGTCGTCGGCTGGCGCCGTCCCGCCGGCGAGCGCCGCGACCAGGCGCACCCGCACCCCGGCGGCGCGGTCCAGCTCGGCGAAGCTGCGGACGAAGGCGGGCCAGCCGGCCGAGGCTGGGTCGGCGAGGGTGACCAGCCACAGCTCGACGTCGTGCCCCTCAGCCTGGTGCTGGGCCCAGGCGGCCGCGTGCAGCGGGTCGGCGGCGCCGGCGTCGGACCAGACCACGCCGCGCACCTGGTGCCCGGCGGTCTCGGCGAGGTAGTCGGCGAGCCGGTACACCTCCGGCAGGCCGTCGTAGTCGCCGAGCATGCCGCGCAGCATGGTGCGGTCGGCGAGCCAGAACACCGGGTCGTCGCGCTGGTCCCAGAGGTGGACGTTGCAGTCCATGATCGGCCCCACCGGACGACGGTACCGACCGGGTGGCCGCGACCGGGACGGACACGCGAATCGACTCCTGGATTTCGACATGGCACGTGCAATTTCTGCGTGATGCGTTGACAGCAATCGCTTCACAGGTGCAAATTTGTGACTGCTTCGAAACATCGGTGCTTTCCGAAGTCCCGTGCTCCGCCTCCCCTCCGGGGCCGCTCACCCGCGCCAGGGGTTTCCGCCGTCCGTCCCCGACGAGGAGACTCTCCATGCCCCTCGCGTCACCGTCCCTGCATCCACCCCTGGCCAGGCTGCTGCGCCTGCTCGTGATCGCCGTGCTGGTCGCGGCCGGGCTCGCCGCCACGCCGCAGCGCGCCGACGCGGCGCCGTACTCGGTGCTGGTCTTCTCCAAGACCGCAGGGTTCCGCCACGACTCGATCCCGGCCGGTGTCACGGCCATCCGCAACCTCGGCACGGCCAACGGGTTCACCGTCGACGCCACCGAGGACGCGACCGTGTTCACCGACACGAACCTGGCCAAGTACGCGACCGTGGTGTTCCTGTCCACCACCGGCGACGTGCTGGACGCCAACCAGCAGGCCGCGTTCGAGCGCTACATCCGGGCCGGCGGCGGCTACGCGGGCGTGCACGCCGCCGCGGACACCGAGTACGGCTGGGCCTGGTACGGCAGCCTGGTCGGCGCGTACTTCTCCAGCCACCCGGCCGAGCAGACCGCCACGGTCAAGGTCGAGGACCCGGCGCACCCGTCCACGGCGCACCTGAGCCCGACCTGGTCGCGCCTGGACGAGTGGTACTCGTTCCAGACGAATCCTCGGACGAATGCGCACGTGCTGGCGAGCCTGGACGAGCGCAGCTACGCCCCGGGCGGCTCGGCGATGGGCGCCGACCACCCGGTCGCCTGGTGCAAGCCGTACGACGGCGGCCGCTCCTGGTACACCGCGCTCGGGCACACCATCGCGTCCTACAGCGACACGGCCTTCCTCAACCACCTGCTCGGCGGCATCCGCACCGCCGCCGGGCAGGTCGCCGGCGACTGCACCGCCACGCGGCCGCAGAGCTTCCAGAAGGTCACGCTGGACAGCAACACCAACAACCCGATGGAGCTGGACGTGGCCCCCGACGGCCGCGTGTTCTACATCGAGCGCGACGGCCGCCTGCAGATCATCAAGCCGAGCACCGGCACCACGGTGACCGCGGCGACCCTGCCGGTGTTCACCGGCAACGAGGACGGCCTGCTCGGCATGCGCCTGGACCCGGCCTTCGCGAGCAACGGCTTCATCTACCTGTACTACTCCCCCACCAGCGGCTCGGCCCGCAACCAGCTCTCGCGGTTCACCGTCACCGGCGACACCGTCAACCTGGCCACCGAGAAGGTGCTGCTCCAGGTCGCGACGCAGCGCAACACCTGCTGCCACGCGGGCGGCTCGATGACGTTCGACGCGGCAGGCAACCTCTACCTGGCCACCGGCGACAACACCAACCCGTTCGAGTCCAACAGCTACTCGCCGCTGGACGAGCGGGCCGGCCGGTCCGACTTCGACGCGCAGAAGAGCTCGGCCAACACCAACGACCTGCGCGGCAAGGTGCTGCGGATCAAGCCGCAGGCCGACGGCACGTACACCGTGCCGGCGGGCAACCTGTTCGCGCCGGGCACGGCGCTGACCCGGCCCGAGATCTACGCGATGGGCTTTCGCAACCCGTTCCGCATCGGCACCGACCCGGCGACCAGCACGCTGTACGTCGCCGACTACGGCCCCGACGCGGGCGCAGCCGACCCCAACCGCGGCCCCGAGGGCACCGTGGAGTGGAACATCGTCGGGCAGGCGGGCAACTACGGCTGGCCGTACTGCGCCGGCGCGAACTACGCCTACAACGACTACACGTTCCCGTCCGGCCCGAGCGGGCCGAAGTTCAACTGCGCGGCGCCGGTGAACAACTCGCCGAACAACACCGGCCTGACCAACCTGCCCCTGGCGCTGCCCGCCACGGTGGACTACGACTACGGCGGCAACCCGCTGTTCCCGGAGATCGGCGGCGGCGGCGCCCCGATGGGCGGGCCGGTCTACCGCTACAGCGCCGCGTCGGCCTCGGACCGCAAGTGGCCCGCGTACTACGACGGCAAGGCGATCTTCGGCGAGTGGAACCAGAACAAGCTCTACACCATGCAGGTCACCCCGAACGGCAAGGCGCTGGTCGACATCAACCAGCTGTTCTCCTCCATGAGCTTCCTGCGCCCGATGGACATGGAGTTCGGCCCGGACGGCGCGCTCTACCTCATCGAGTGGGGCACCGGCTTCGGCGGCAACAACGCCGACTCCGGCGTCTACCGCATCGACTACACCGCGGGCGACCAGAACCCGATCGCGGTCGCGACCGGCACCCCGACCTCGGGCGGCGTGCCGCTGACCGTGCAGTTCTCCAGCGCCGGGTCGCGCGACCCGGCCGGGCAGCCCATCACGTACGCGTGGACGTTCGGCGACGGCGGCACCTCGACCGCGGCCAACCCGTCGCACACGTACACGGCCGCGGGCAGCTACACCGCCCAGCTCACGGTGCGCGACCCCGGCGGGCGCAGCGCCGTGGCCAACGTCCCGATCACCGTGGGCAACACGGCGCCGACGGTGACGCTGACCGCGCCCGCCGACGGCGGCTTCTTCGCCTGGGGCGACCCGATCCGGTACACCGTCAGCGTCACCGACCCGGAGGACGGGGCGATCAACTGCTCGCGGGTGACGTTGCAGTACTACCTGGGCCACGACGCCCACGCGCACCCGTTGCAGTCGTACAGCGGCTGCACGGGCGTCGTGCAGACGTCGATGGGCACCGGGCACGGTGACGACGCGGACATCTTCGGCGTCATCGAGGCCGTGTACACCGACCTCGGCGGGCCCGGCGGCGGCGGGGCGCAGACCGGGCGGGCCACCATCAAGCTGCAGCCCAAGCACAAGCAGGCCGAGTTCTTCAACACCACCGGCCGGGCGCCCGGCGCGATCGGCGGCGGCGACCCGGGCGTGCAGCGGGAGACCACCTCCGACCCGCTGGGCGGCTTCCAGAACATCGGCTTCATCGAGGACGGCGACTACTGGTCGTACACCCCGGCCAACCTGCGCAACATCACCGCGGCCCGGTTCCGGGTGGCCTCGCCCGGCGACGGCGGCCGGATCGAGGTCCGCACCGGCGCGCCGGACGGCCCGCTGGTCGGCACCGCGACGTTCGGCGGCACCGGCGGCTGGCAGACCTACGCCGACGCCACCGCCACCCTGTCCACCAGCACCGTGTCCGGCCCGCTCTACCTGGTCGCGAAGAACCCGGTCGGCAACAGCGGCCAGGGCTCGATCTTCAACGTGAACTGGGTGGACTTCCTCGGGCAGGGCGTCGCCGACGGCTCGCAGCTGCAGGTCACGCCGGGCAGCCTGGCGTTCGGCTCCGCCGCGGTCGGCTCCACCACGGCGGCGCAGACCGTCACGGTGAGCAACCCCGGCTCGACCGCCGCCGCGATCACCTCGATCAGCGTCAGCGGGCCGTACACGCAGACCAGCACCTGCACCAGCTCGCTGGCGGCGGGCGCGTCCTGCACGGTCAGCGTGCGCTTCGCGCCGACCGCGGCCGGGGCGCAGCACGGCGCCCTGTCGGTGGCGAACTCCACCACGCCGCAGCCGCTGGCGGTAACGCTGACCGGCACCGGCGTCGACGGCAGCACCAACCTCGCCATCGGCGCGTCGATGTCGGCCTCCACCAGCAACGGCGGCTTCCCCGCCTCGGCCGCCAACGACAACAACACGGGCAGCTACTGGGAGTCCAACAACAACGCGTTCCCGCAGTGGCTGCAGGCGGATCTGGGCAGCGCCAAGCAGGTCAGCTCGGTGACGCTCAAGCTGCCGCCGTCGTCGGCGTGGGGTGCGCGCACCCAGACGCTGAGCATCACCGGCAGCACCGACGGCAGCACCTTCAGCACGCTGAAGGCGTCGGCCGGCTACCTGTTCGACCCGGCCACCGGCAACACGGCCACCGCGACGTTCACCGCGGCGTCGGTGCGCTACCTGCGCGTCACCGTCACGGCGAACACCGGCTGGCCGGCCGCGCAGGTGTCCGAGCTGCAGATCTTCGGTGGCGGCAACCCGCCGGGGTCGGCGACGCTGACCCCGAACCCGACCTCGGTCGCGTTCGGCAACCAGAACGTGAACACGACCAGCGGCGGCCGGACCGTCACCGTGACCAACACCGGCACCGCGACGGCGAGCATCTCCGCGGTCGCCGCGTCGAGCCAGTTCGCGCAGACGAACAACTGCGGCGCGACGCTGGCGGCCGGGGCGAGCTGCACGGTCACGGTCACCTTCACGCCCACCTCGGCGGGCGCGAAGACCGGCACGCTCACGGTGAGCAGCAACGCCACCAACCCGTCCCTGACCGTCAACCTGACCGGCACCGGCACGACCGTGCAGCAGCCGGCCACGCTGGCGGCCAACCCGGCGAGCATCGCGTTCCCCAACACGGCCGTCGGGGGCTCGGTGACGCGGACGACGCAGCTCAGCAACACGGGCGGGACCACCGCCTCGATCTCGTCGGTCACCGTGTCCGGCACCGGGTTCAGCCTGTCGGCCAACGGCTGCGGGGCGTCCCTGGCCGCCGGGGCGAGCTGCACCGTCACCGTCGCCTTCAACCCCGCCTCGGCGGGTGCGAAGACCGGCACCCTGACGGTGTCCAGCAGCGCGTCCAACCCGACGCTGACCGTCGGGCTGACCGGCACCGGCACCACCGCGACCCCCGTCAACCTGGCGCTGAACAAGCCCGTCACCGCCGGTCACGTGCAGAACTACGTGCCCGGCAACGCTGTCGACGGTGACGCGAACTCGTACTGGGAGAGCCCCAACAACGCGTTCCCGCAGGCGATCACGGTCGACCTGGGCAGCACCTCGGCGCTGACCACGGTCGTGCTCAAACTGCCCGCGGCGTGGGGTGCCCGCACCCAGACGCTGTCCGTGCTGGGCAGCACGAACGGGTCCACCTACAGCACGGTCGTGGCGTCGGCGGCGTACCAGTTCAACCCGTCGGCCAACACCGTGACGATCAGCCTGCCCGCCGGCACGTCGGCGCGGTACGTCCGGCTGAACTTCACGGCCAACACCGGCTGGCCCGCCGGGCAGCTGTCGGACTTCCAGGTCATCGGGACGCCCGGCGCGTAACGGGCTGCGCCATCGGTCTTCTCGCCCTGCGCGAAGGGGTGAGGACCGCGTCGCGAGCGGACGGACAGGACCGAACGCGGCGTCATGAGGCCGGGCAGGTGTGCCGGGATTACCCGGACACCTGCCCGGTCGGCCTATGCCCCCGGACCTGGCGTGGCCATAGGAAGGAGGGCACCGACCCAGGGAGGCCTCCGCAGTGGAACCGTTCAGCTTCGTGCTCAGTGTGCTCGCCGGTCCCGCGATCCAGGCACTGTTCACCGGCGGCGCGCTCGACGCGAAGGACTGGTCCGGGGTGATCGGCTCGGTGCTGCAGGCGCTGACGGCGGAGCGGCCCACCACCGAGCAGACGCTGGCGCGGATCGAGCAGTCGATCGCGAACGACCGGGCCGCCGCCTCCGGCGACCTGCTGCGCGCGGGCCTGGACTTCCTCGAGGAGGCGCGGGCCGACTGGTGCCCGCCCGACCACCGCGACCGGCTGCTGCACGAGGCGCTCAACCGGTTCCGGGACGCCTCCACCAAGGCCGTCGACCCGCGCTCGGAGGTGCTCGCGCACTGGCACATCGCCCTGGTGTGGATGCTGAACCGGTCGGTGCCGGGCGCGCTGGCCAGCCTCGACCGCGCGCGGCGCGCGGCACTGCACGGCGCACTGGCGGCCCGCGACGACTGGACCCACCCGGGCGAGCAGAGGTTCGTCGACGCGCTGCAGCAGTCGCTCACCGGTGCCGAGCGGACCTGGCTCAGGCTGGTGGGGATGGGCATGGAGGACCGCCGCGAGGCCGCCGGCCGGCAGCTGCGCCGGCAGCTGGGCGCCGTGCTGGCCGAGGCGCTGGAGCTGGTCGCGATGGTGCAGGCCACCTACGCCGCCATCGGGCGTCCCGCCGCCGAGTGCGCGGCACCGGCCCTGCTGAAGGAGCTTCCGGCCAGCGGTGACTTCACGGACTTCCCGGAGATCGGAGTCTCGCTGGCCGCGGGTGGCGCCCCGCACCTGGTGTTCGGGTACCACCTGGCCGTCCACGAGGTGCGGGTCGCCGACCTCAGCGCGCTGCGCCCGAACGGCCGCTGGCGGGTCGACGTCGAGTGCACGGTCGGCGCGCCCGGCGGCGCCGAGCCCGTGCAGGTCGAGCTGATCCGGCTGGGGGCGGGCGGCCCGCCACAGCCCCCGGGCCCGCTCGCCTACCAGCGGGCGACCGTCGAGGAGCTGCGCCCGCTGCCCGAGCCGCGCCTGCTGCCCGGCGGCCAGGCCGCCGCCGGGCACAGCGTGGTGCGTCTGCCGGACGGCACACACCGGCGGGGCTGGCTGCGGCTGGAGAACGTGCAGCAGCCGGAGGCGATCGGCTTCCGGCTCCGGCCGTACGGCCGCCGCAACGAGCACGACCAGGGCCTGCTGGCGGTGTACGCCCTGCGCTGACGCCACGGCCGCCCGCATGTGGTGCGCGGGGCAGGCCGATCAGGCGGCCACGCCGGTCAGGACGTCTCGTCGGCCGCGCCCTGCCCGGACACCGCGTCCACCAGGTAGACCTGCTCACCGGCGCGGGGGTCGCGGGCGTGCAGGACGTGGCACAGCGGTGACGCGGGGCCGCCGAGGTCGACCACGGTCGCCGCGGCGCCGAGCACGGCCCGTTCCAGGCGCGGCGGCGTGCTCAGGTCGATCCTGGTCACCACGCCGGGCGTCACCCATACCGGCACGCCCGCCAGCAGCCCGGACAGTTGCAGGTGGAAGTGGCCACAGAGGATCGCGCGCACGTCGGAGCCGCGTACGGCCGCGGCGAGCGCGGCCCCGTCGCGCAGGTTCACCCGGTCCATGATCAGCGAGGTGGGCACGGCGAGCGGCGGGTGGTGCAGCACGACGACCGACCCGGCCGGGGCGGGCTCGGCCAGCACCTGCCGCAGCCAGGCGAGCTGCGCCGGGCCCAGCTCGCCGTGCACCTCGCCGGGCACCAGGCTGTCCAGGGTGATCACGCGCAGCCCGCCGACGTGGCTGACGGCGGCGCAGGTGCCGCCGGGCATGGCCTGCCCCCGGTCGGTGCCGTCGGCGGCGAGGTGCCCCGACCCGAAGACCTCGGTGAACGCCGCGCGGGTGTCGTGGTTGCCGGTGCAGTAGACGTGCGGGATGCCGCGCTCGGCGCAGAAGCGGCCGACCTGGTCGCGGACGCCCGCGCAGCCCTCGGCGGAGCCGTCGTCGGCGAGGTCGCCGCTCACCACGACCAGGTCCAGGGCGGGCACGTGGCGGGCGTCGTGCAGCAGGCCGGCCAGGGCGGCTTCGGCGTCGACGGCGGGGTGGCGCAGGTGGGTGTCGGACAGGTGCAGGATGCGGTGGCGGTCGGTCACGGGCGCGGCTCCTCGTCTCGGTGAGGAACGCCCAGGCGGTCGACGTCCCGACCGTCACTCCCCGGTGGTGCTCCACCCGCGCCAGTCGTGTGCGCTCAAGGTACGCCCGGCGCCGATCGCGGGCAACGCGGTTCCCTTCCGGCCGCCCATGGCTCAGGATGGTGCGGTGCGGATGACGTGGCGCACCGCCCTGGGCGGGCTGGCGGGACTGGTCGCGGCGGTGGCGTGGGCGCTCGCGTCCGCGCGGTACATGCCGATCATGCAGCCGACGGGCTTCTGGCTCACCGACGACGGCATGTCCTATCCCAACATCGCCTCCAACAACACGTACTGGCCCCGGGAGATCCGGCACCTGGCCATCCTGCTGGCCTTCGCCGCGGTGGTGCTGGTCGTCGGCTGGTCGGGCCGGGTGCTGGCCGTCGGCGCGCTCGCCTCGCTGGGGTGGCTCGCCGCGGACCTGGCGCTGGACCGGGCCGACGTGTCGGGCTGGTCCGCGGTGGCCGCGCTCGCCGCCGGTGCCGTGCTCCTCACCGCCGCGACGGCCGCCCTCGCCGGCCGGCTGGCCCGCGGCGAGCAGGGCTCCGCCGTGGTCCGGCACGTGGTCGCCGGGACCGCCGCGCTGCTGGCCGTGGCATGCCTGGTCGTGGTCACCCCGTGGGACTCGCCGGCCACGCCGGTCGAGATCCGGACCGAGGCGGAGCTGACCGCCGTCAAGTCGGTGCTGGCCGTGCTGTTCGCGGCGATCGCGGCGGTGGTGGTGGGACGGCCTGCCCGCAACACCGCGCTGGCGCTGGGCGCCGCGGGCGTGGCCACCGTCGCGGGTGCGATCGCCGTGGCCGACGACATGGGCCCGCTGTTCGGGCAGGTCGTGCCCCTCGCCGTCATCGCCTCGATGATCGCGGTGGCGGCGCCGCGGGTGCACGGCGCGTTCCCGCTGCTCGGGCTGACCGTGCTCGGGGTGTTCGCCGTGTTCGCCTCGGTCGCGGTGCTGTTCGTGTTCGGCATGCTGGTGGGCGGGACGATGACGGAGCTGGCGGGCAACCCGCCGGTCAACGGCGCCGACTCCGACATCGCGCTGGGGCCGGCGGCGCTGGGCATCGGCGTGGCGCTGTCGCTGTTCTCGTACCTGGTGACCATGCGGCCCGCGCCGCAGGACGCCCCGGTCGGCCCGGTCCCGGCCGGCCCGGCACCGGCGGATCCCGCCTCGGCCCGGTGACACCACCGCGACGGCGACGACACCGCGACGGTGACACGCCACGGTGACACCGTCACCGGCGGCATCGCTGCCGATACGCTCGGCGCACCGACACGGCGAGGAGAGCGAAGTGATCCGCTGGACGTACGCGTTCATCGACCGGCCCGCCGGCCTGTTCACCGAGGCCGCGTCGTTCTGGTCGAAGGCGACCGGCACCCATCTGACCGCCCGCCGCGGCGAGCGCGCCGAGTTCGCCACGCTGCTGCCGATCGGCGCCGACCCGTGCCTGAAGGTGCAGGCCGTCGGCGACGGCGGCGGTGCGCACCTCGACTTCGCCGTCGACGACGTCGCGGCCCTGGCCGGGCGGGCGCGGGAGCTCGGGGCCGCGGTCGTCGGCGAGCACGCGACGTTCACCGTGCTGCGCTCGCCCGGCGGCCTGCCGTTCTGCGCGGTGCCGTGGCAGGACGAGTTCCGCCGCCCCATGGCGCAGGCCGCGCCCGACGGCGCGCTCAGCCGCCTGGACCAGGTGTGCGTCGACGTCGGCCCGGACGCGTACGACGCCGAGGTGTCGTTCTGGGGCGAGCTGACCGGCTGGGGCGCGTACCCGGGCTCGCGGCCGGAGTTCCACGTCGTGGAGCAGCCCGCCGAGCTGCCGGTGCGCATCCTGCTGCAGCGGCTGCGCGAGCAGCGCCCCACCTCGGCGCACCTCGACCTGGCCTGCTCGGAGATCGAGGGCGTACGCGCCTGGCACGAGAAGCTCGGCGCGACCCACGTGGCCGACGGCGCGCGCTGGGTGGTGATGCGCGACCCGGCCGGCGGCGTCTACTGCCTGACCGCGCGCGACCCGAAGACCGGCGGCCTGCCCGGACGGTGATCGGCGGGGTGGCGCTGCGGGCCATGCGGTATCTTTGGCGGTTCGAGCACAAAAAAGAACGGCACGCTAAAGCGGCTGCCGTTCAGGGCTTCGATTATAGACACGAAGGAGCCGGGTTTGTCAAGCGCCGCCACTGACGACCACCACGACGAGATCGAACGCGAGCAGCAGTACGTCTCCGTCCTCTACGACCGGCTGGACGGCCTGCGCGAGCGTGCCTCGCAGCAGCTGTCGCAGGCGCTGCTGCAGACCGGCGGCACCCTGCAGGAGCGCTCGCAGCGGGACTCGACGATCGCCCTGTACACCGACCGGGTGGCCTCGCTGGGCGCGGTGGAGAGCGGCCTGTGCTTCGGCCGGCTCGACCTGACCGACGGCGTCGCCCGCTACATCGGGCGCATCGGCATCTTCTCCGAGGTCGAGGACGCCGAGCCGCTGCTGGTGGACTGGCGCGCCCCCGCATCCCGGCCGTTCTACCTGGCCACCGCCGCGTCGCCGCAGGACGTACGCCGCCGGCGGCACATCCGCAGCAGCGGGCGCACGGTGACCGCGCTCGACGACGAGGTGCTCGACCTCGCCGACGCGGCCGCCGCGCCGCCCCACCACGAGGGGCTGACCAGCGAGGCGGCGCTGTTCGCGGCGATGGACGCCGGGCGCACCGGCCGGATGCGCGACATCGTCGAGACCATCCAGGCCGAGCAGGACCGGATCATCCGCGCGGACCTGGGCGGCGTGCTGGTGGTGCAGGGCGGCCCCGGCACCGGCAAGACGGCCGTCGCGCTGCACCGGGCGGCGTACCTGCTCTACACGTACCGCCAGGAGCTGTCGACCCGCGCGGTGCTGGTGGTCGGCCCCAACGCCACGTTCCTGAAGTACATCTCCCAGGTGCTGCCGTCGCTGGCCGAGACCGGCGTGGTGCTGCGCACCGTCGGCGGCCTGTTTCCCGGCGTCACCGCGACCGGCGTCGAGCCGGACGCGGCCGCCGAGGTCAAGGGCCGTGCCGCGATGGTCGACGTGCTGGCCGCCGCGGTGCGCGAACGGCAGCGGGTGCCCGACGTCGCGCTGGAGGTCGTCTTCGACTCCGAGCCGCTGCTGCTGGACCGGGCCGTCTGCGAGGACGCCCGCGCCGAGGCCCGGCGCAGCGGCAAGCCGCACAACCTGGCCCGCGAGCTGTTCGACATCGAGATCATCCACGCGCTGTCGCGGCAGGTGGCCGAGCGCATCGGCACCGACCCGTACGCCGACGACCCGCTGGGCGGCGACGACGCGCCGGGCGACCCGCAGCTGCTCGACGAGGCCGACCTGGCCGAGGTGCGCCGGGAGCTGTCCACCGACCCGAACGTGCAGACCGCGCTGGACTGGCTGTGGCCGATCCTGACGCCGCAGCGGCTGCTGGCCGATCTCTACGCCAGTGACGAGCGCCTGGCCAAGGCCGCACCCGAGCTGACCGAGGCCGAGCGCGCCCTGCTGCGCCGCGAGCGCGGTGCCGCCTGGACGCCGGCCGACGCGCCGCTGCTCGACGAGGCCGCCGAGCTGCTGGGCGAGGACGACCGCGACGCCGAGCTGATGGCCGAACGCCGCCGCCGGCAGCGGCTGGCGTACGCCGAGGGCGCGCTGGAGATCCTGCACGGCTCCCGCTCCATCGACCTCGAGGACGAGATCGACCCCGAGATCCTGTCCGCGTTCGACGTGCTCGGCGCGCTGGAGCTGGGCGAGCGGCACGAGGAGACGGCGCGGCTGACCGCCGCCGAGCGGGCCGCCGCCGACCGGCGCTGGGCGTTCGGGCACGTGATCGTCGACGAGGCGCAGGAGCTGTCGCCGATGGCGTGGCGGCTGCTGATGCGCCGCTGCCCGAGCCGGTCGATGACGGTCGTCGGCGACGTCGCGCAGACCGGCGACCCGGCCGGGACCACCTCCTGGGAGCAGGTGCTCGACCCGTACGTGCCGCGCCGCTGGCGGCTGACCGAGCTGACGGTCAACTACCGCACCCCGGCGGAGATCATGGACCTGGCCGGGCAGGTGCTCAAGAGCATCGACCCGGAGCTGCAGCCGCCGCGCTCGGTGCGCCACAGCGGCCACGCCCCGCAGCTGTCCGAGGTGGACGCCGCCGCGCTCACCGAGCGGCTGGCCGAGGTGGTGCGCGCGGAGGCGGCGCTGCTGGGCGACGGCACGCTGGGCGTGCTGGTGCCCGCCGGGCGGGTCGAGGAGCTCGGCGCGGTGGTCGCGGGGGCGGTGCCGCAGACCCGGATCGGGCAGGCCGAGCTGACCGAGGCGGTGACGGTGCTGTCGGTACGCCAGGCCAAGGGCCTGGAGTTCGACTCGGTGGTCATCGTGGACCCGGGCGGCATCGTCGCCGAGTCCCCGCGCGGGCACAGCGACCTGTACGTGGCCCTGACCCGCCCCACCCAGCGGCTCACCGTCCTGCACCACGGCGACCTGTCCCACTGGTGACGTCCGCCATCCGGCGGGGGCGCGGCCCGGCACGCGCTCCCGCCGGCCGGCGGATGTACACCGGCGACGCCCTCTGCCACGCTGCCCTCAACCGATCCGGGAGGTCATCGTGGCGGAGTCGCCGTCCCTCGCAGCCAAGGTCGTGCGCGTGCTCGGCATCGTGGCGCACCTCGTGCTGCTGCCGTACTACCTGGCCAGCGGCCTGGTCGCGCCGCTGTGGGCGGTGATCCTGCTGTTGGCGGTGTGGGCGGCGCTGCTGTTCACCGCGATCCACCTGTGGTCCGCCCGGCCGTTCCTGGTGCCGCTGGTCCCGATCGCGGCCGTGGCCATCTGGTTCGCCGCGATCAGCGCGGGCGAGACCTGGCTCGGCTGGACCGCCTGACGCCGCTGCGCGGCCACCGCCTCGGCGCGCGACGCTGTCGCGTTAGGAAGGGCACCTTCTTATACACATAGCGTTAAGAAGGTGCCCTTCCTTTCGCTTTCGACGGCATCGCGACAGAGGGGAGCCGAACGGGCGGGGGCTTTGCCAACCTGAGGGCGACGTGATGCCGCGGCCTTGCCCGGGGCGGCGGCGGGCGTCGGGAAGGGAGTCGGCGATGAGCCCCACCAGCGCCCGTCCGGCCACCGCCCGGCAGCCGGGGGTACGCATCCTCGGGCCGATCGAGGTGGCCGGGGCCGACGGACCGGCGGCGCTGTCCGGCGCGCGCCAGCGGGCGCTGCTCGCGGTGCTGGCGATGAACGCGGGCACGGTCGTGCACCAGCCGCGGCTCATCGACGCGCTGTGGGGCTGGGATCCGCCGCGCACCGCCGTGAAGACCCTGCACAGCCACATCGCGCGAGTGCGGCAGGCCTTGGAGGCGTGCGGGCTGCCGGACACCCTGCACACCCGGCACGCCGGGTACGTGCTGGACATCCCGGTGCAGTCGGTCGACGCGCACCTGTTCGAGTCCATCGTGGCCTCGGCGCGGCGCCACCTCGGCGACAGCGCACCCGAGCAGGCCGCCCGGGAGCTGCGCGAGGGCCTGGCGCTGTGGCGCGGGGACGCGCTGGTCGACGGCGAGCCCACCGGCTGGGCCGCCGCCGAGGCCGCCCGGCTCAACGAGGTGCGCCTGTGCGCGGTCGAGGAGCTGTGGGACGCCGAACTGCGGCTGGGCCGCCACCACGCCGCGGTCGGCGAGCTGGAGCGGCTGCTGGTGACGCACCCGCACCGGGAGCGCCTGGTCGGGCTGTCCATGCTGGCCCTCTACCGGTGCGGCCGGGCCGCCGACGCGCTGGAGGCGTACCGGCGGCTGCGCGCGCACCTGGCCGACGAGCTGGGCACCGACCCCGGCCAGGAGCTGCAGCGCCTGCACACCGCGATCCTGCGCGAGGACCCGTCCCTGGCGCCCGCCGGACCCGCCCACGGCCCTGGTTCCGGCTCCGGTTCTGGCTCCGGCTCCGCGAGCGGGGTCGGGTCGGCCGGTGCCGGGCACCGCGGGCCCACCGTGACATCGCGAGGGCGGCGCCCGGCGGCAGGATCGGGCGCGGCCACGTCCGCTGCGGGCACGGCGGGCGGGTACGCCGAGCCGGTGCCCGCGGAGCTGCCCAGCCCTGCCGGGCACTTCACCGGGCGCGAAGGAGCCCTGTCCACCCTGGACGAGCTGCTGTCCCAGCTGGGGCCGCAGCCGCGCATCGCGTTCGTGGCGGGGCCGGCCGGCATGGGCAAGTCGGCGCTGGCCGTGCAGTGGGCGCATACCGCCGCCGGGCACTTCCCCGACGGGCAGCTGTTCGTGGACCTGGCCGGGCACGACCCGGCGCACGCGCTCACCCCCGCCGACGCGCTGGCCCGCGTGCTGACCAGCCTCGGCGTGCCGGCCGGGCGCATCCCGGCCGAGACCTCGGCCCGGTCGGCGCTCTACCGCACCCTGCTGCGCGAGCGCCGGGTGCTGGTGGTGCTCGACGACGCGGGCGGGGCCGAGCAGGTGCTGCCGCTGGTGCCGCCGACCCCGTCGAGCCTGCTGCTGGTGACCAGCCGCAGCCAGCCCACCGCGCTGAGCACCCACCACGCGGTGCACGCGGTCGGCCTGGACGCGCTCGACCGGCACGAGGCCGTCGCGCTGCTCGCCGAGGTGATCGGCCGCGCCCGGGTCGAGCGTGAACCCGCCGACGCCGCCCGCCTGGCCGAGCTGTGCGGCGGGATGCCGCTGGCGCTGCGCATCGCCGCGGCCAAGCTCACCGCGCGCCCCGGCCGCACCCTCGCCGAGCTGACCGCCGAGCTGGCGTGCGAGGACCGGCTGGACGGGCTGTCGGTGGCCGGGGACAACCGCAGCGTGCGTACGGTGTTCGCCTCGGCGTACCGGGCGCTGCCTGCCCCGGCGGCGCGGCTGTTCCGGCTGCTCGGGCTGCATCCCGGCCCGTCGTTCACGGCGCACCTGGCGGCGGCCGCGGGCGGGGTCACGCCCGCCGCCGCCCGGCGCGTGCTGGACGAGCTGGTCGCCGCGCACCTGGTGGGCGAGGTCGGGCCGGACCGGTTCCGCTGCCACGACCTGCTGCGCCTCTACGCCCGCGAGTGCGCGCTGGCCGAGGAGCCGCCCGCGGCCCGCGACGAGGCCCTGGCCCGCATCGTCGACTGGTACACCGCCGTCGCCGACGCCGCCAACCGCCTGGTCGACCCCGGCCGCGACCGGGTCACCCCGGTGCTGGCCCACCCGCCCGCGGTGCTGCCGTTCCCCGCCGACCACCACGCCGCGCTGGACTTCCTCGACCGCGAGCGCGCGGGACTGCTGGCGGTGGTCCGCCACGCCGCCGAGCAGGGCCGCGACACGGCCGCGTGGCAGCTGACGTACCTGCTGACCGGGTTCTTCGACTCGCGCGGGCACTGGGAGGAGCGGGTCGAGCTGTGCCGGTGGGGTGTCGCCGCGGCGGCCCGCACCGGCGACCCCGCCGCCGAGGGCCTGATGCGCAGCGGCCTCGGCGTCGCCCTGATCATGACGCGCCGCTTCGACGAGGCGCTGGACGTGCTGCACTCGTCGCTGACGCTGATGCGCCGCTGCGGCGACGTGCGCGGCGAGGGCCACGTGCACAACAACATCGCGGTGGCCGGCGCCGGGCTGCGCCGCTACGACGACGCGGTGCAGGCGTACCAGCAGGCCCTGGTCCTGCACACGTCGATCGGCAACGCGCTCGGGATCGCGCTGGCGCTCAACAACATCGGCGACGCGTACGTCCGGATGGGACGCGCCGAGCTCGGCGCCGAGTACCTGTCCCGCGCCCTGGCGGCGGGCCGCGAGCTGCCCAACGCCCGCCTGGAGGCGGCCGCGCTGAGCGGCCTCGGCCAGGCCCACCTGGCCCTGGCCGACTACGACGCGGCGCTGTCGCACCTGGGCGCGGCGCTGGCCGTACGCCGGCACAGCGGCGACCGCCGCCACGAGGCCGCCACCCGCAACTGGATCGGCGTGGCGCACCTGCGCCGCGGCGACCGCGCGGCCGCGCTCGACCAGTTCGGGCAGGCGCTGGCGCTGAGCCAGGAGATCGCCGACCGGCACCTGGAGGCGACCGCGCTGGCCAACATCGGCCGCACGCACCTGCGCCATGACGACACCGTCGCGGCGGGCGGCTACCTGCGGCTGGCGCAGGCGGTGCGCACCCGCGCGCCGGACACCTACGAGGCCGCCGAACTGGCCCGCGACCTGGGCGACCTGGCCCACCGCACCGGCGACCCGGCGACCGCGCAGGAGCAGTGGCAGCTGGCCGTGGACCTGTTCCGCAAGGCCGACGCCCTCGACGAGGCCGACCGCCTCGCCGCGACGTTCACCTCCGCCACGCGCCACCTGCGCGGTGCAGGCCCCGCCCGAGCGGCCGGCAAGGGCGGGACCTGCACTCCCTGAGGAGGGTCGGTGCTACGACGCGTCGCGGACGGTCACCTTCGCGGTGGCCTGGATGCGGCCCTCGCGGTCGAGGTACTCGATCAGGAAGGCCTCCTCGCCCTCCAGCTCGCTGTCCCCCTCGACGAAGACCAGCAGGTGGTAGGTGGCTTCCTTGTAGACCGGCAGGACGCCGTCGCGCAGCGGGCGGTAGTCGGCCGGGGCCAGCGCGGTGCCGTCGGCGGTGCGGAACGCCACCGTGAACCCTCCCCTGGGCACGGTGCCCTTGACGTCGAAGGGAACGGTGCACCAGTCCTTCTCCCAGCAGATCGCGTCGCGGTAGATGACCGCGCAGTCCTTGCCGCACGGCATCTGGGCCGCCGCCGCGGGCTGCGGCAGCAGCACGATCGTCGCCAACAGTGCCAGAGCTGAGGCGCTGAGCCAGCGCGCGAAGCGTGTCATGCCCGGCACGCTAGGCCGGGCGGGTTGTGGAAAGGTTGTGTGCCTGGCCACCGGCCCTGCGGCCGGCGGCCAGGCACCTCGCGCGGATCAGTAGAGCAGGCTCCAGCCGTTGACGTTGCCGCTCTCGCCCTTGACCGTGTCCTCCACGACCAGCGCCCATTCGCCCGGCTCGACGACGCCGCCCAGCTTGACCTGGAACACCTCGGTCACATCGGCCTCCCGGTCCTCCCGGTTGGGCGCCTTGAGCAGGTACTCCTTGCCCGCCGGCGAGACCAGCCAGATGCGCAGGTCACCGCGGCGCGGGTGGATGATGTTCACGCCCACCTCGATGGTCTCCAGGGTGCCCTTCTCCTGGATCTTGTGGAGCCACTTGTACGGGCCCGGGTCCGGGATCGGGTTGCGCGGCCACTCCTCCCAGACCAGGTCCCAGATCGGGATGGTCAGGCACTGCCACAGCAGCGACGGGCCGACGCCGACCGCGCTCCACGCCCGCGCGACGCTGCGGTACGTGGTGCCGCACTTGCCGTACAGCTCGGCCGCGGCCGCCAGGGTGTCGGCCCGGGCGTCGGCGAACGACTCGTCGGCGGTGAAGTAGTTCGCCAGCGCGTGGTACCAGATCTTCGCGGCCTTCGTCCGGCCGATGCCGACGATGTCGGCGCCGTTGCAGGTGGTGCTGCTGCCGTAGAAGGTGTTCCCGCTGCCCTGGGCCAGCAGGAAGAAGAAGTGGTTGCCCACGCCCGAGGAGTAGTGCACGTCGAGGTTGCCGACGCCGGGGTAGTAGCAGTCGGCCGAGGCACCGTCCAGCGACGGCTGGTTCATGTACCGCAGCGGCTCGCCGTTGCCGAACAGGTCCAGCTCCTCGCCGATCCTGTAGTCCGCCGGGTCGTTGCTGTTGGCGGCGTAGAACTCGGCCATGGTGCCGAAGATGTCGCTGGTGGTCTCGTTGAGACCGCCCGACTCGCCGCTGTAGATCAGGCCGCTCGGCGGGATCTCGGCCTGGGTCACGCCGTGCGTCATCTCGTGGCCCACGACGTCGAGCGCGACCAGCGGGTGGGCGTTGTCGACGCCGTCGCCGTACTGCATCACCTTCTGGCTCAGGCTCCAGCTGGCGTTGACCCACTCGTCGCCGCGGTGCACGCGTGACTCGACGCCGGTGCCGTCGCCGAAGATGCCGTTGCGGCCGTGCCGGTACTTGAAGTAGTCCCACGCGTTGGCCGCGCCGTAGTGCACGTCCACCGCCGCGGTCTGCGTGGTCAGCGGGTTGCCGTCGCCCCAGATGTTGTTGACGTCGGTGAACGTGGTGCAGGCGCCTGACATCGCGTTGTTCATGTTGCAGGTGCGGGAGTTGCCGCGCAGCGGGTCGATGGTCCGGTAGAGCAGCAGCGCCGACCCCGTGGTGCTGAGGCTGACCGTGCCGCTGTAGACGCTGTGGCCGGTGCCGGTCGCGGTGTGCTCGTCCGGCAGGGCTCGCAGCACCCGGCCCTCGGTCGCGTCGACGGTGGCGTCGGCCAGGCCCTCGGCCAGCGTCACCGGCAGCTGCCAGGCCAGCCGGCCGGTGCCGCCCGCCGCGTCGACGAGCAGCTTCGGGGTGCCGACCTCGATGGCCCGCAGCTGCTCCTTCGCCTTGGCGGCCGCCTCGTCCGCGCTGATCTTCGGCGCGGTGTCGACGGCGAGCGGCTTGTCCAGCCCCACGGAGAACCCGTCGAGGGCGCCCTGCGGGGTGAGGTGCACGACGAAGTCGCCGCCGGTCACCGGCAGGCCCTTGAACGACCGGGTGAACCGCACGTGCGCGAACCCGGTCTCGGCGATGCCGGCCTTCCACACCTCGTACCGGTCGCCCTCGGCGGTGCGTACCGCCTCCGGGTTCTGCTTGATGTAGTCCAGGGCGCGGGCGATCGCCGCGTCCTCGGGCGTGCCCGCCGCCTGCGCGGTGGTGGTGGACAGCGCCACCGCGCCGCTGCACAGCAGCACCGCGGCGAGCACCATGGAGATGCGTCTCATCTCGACCTTCCTTCCGTGACTGCGATGTGCCCACAGGGGTACGCGGGCGCGGCTGTCACGGGGTTGTGGAAGGGTTGTGCCGCAGGTGGTGCGGCACCTGCCGGTGCCGTCGTCAGGGGCACGGCGAAGGGGACCCGGATCCGGGCCCCCTTCGCTCCGCACGGATGTGGACGCGCTACCAGGTGACGGTGCTGCCCCGAGCGATCTTGGTGATGCCCGCCCGGGACGTCGTGCCCTCGGCGCGGTAGGTCCAGCCGAAGTTCAGGTTGCCCTGGCACTCGACCTCGTCCGACCCGTAGCCGCCGAGCGTCATCGAAGAGGTGGTGCAGGTGACCAGTGAGCCGTTCTGCCGCTTGGACAGCGAGTAGCTGAACGACACCGCGCTCGGCGAGGTGTTCTCAAGGTAGAGCACGTAGGTCGCCTTGTTGGGCGACGGCCAGTTCGTGATCATGCAGGCCTCGAAGTCGATGACTCCGTTCGAGACCCAGCCGGAGCAGAAGTAGCCGCTGGGACCGGCCGCTGCCGGAGCCGCGCCGAGCCCCATGGACGAGACCGCGACGGCCAGCACCGCCGCGGTCCGGACAAGCCAACGTTTGAGCACGTCATTCTCCCTCGTGAGCCGCAAGGATGCAGGCTAACAAGCATCCGAATGTCTCACTGCCCCGTATTCGATCATGACAGTCGGCCGGCATCCCGTCCCCGCGTCGTCGGCCGACGTCACGGCCTGCGCCGCCTGCGGGCCGTGTTCCGCCGGCGCGGGCGGGCTGGCATGATCCTCGCCATGACTGACGACGCCGCCGACTCGTACGGCCACATCCGCCTCGCCGTAGTCGAGCCCGACGGCGAGCTCGTCACCGAGGTACTGCCCGCGCGGTCGCTGCCCGGCGGCCTGGTCGAGCTGCTCGGCAGCCCCGGCGTGGTGACCGGCGCGGCCGCGGGCGACGTCGTGGTGCTGCAGTCCAGCGGTTTCCAGGTGGTGCGCCGCGGGCCGAACGACAGCGTGCAGGTGTACGCCGACCCGCCGCTCGACGACCATGCGATGGCCTGGCTGGCCAAGGCCTTCGAGTCGCTCGGCGGCTACGTCGAGGCCCCGCCGCAGCGGCAGTTCGCGGTGGTCACCGTGCCGAGCACGGCCGGGCGCGAGACCGTCGAGGCGGTCATGGCCGAGGCCGGCGAGCACATCCCCGGCATGGAGTGGCAGTTCGGCACGGACTGACCGGGAGTCCGGCGCGCACCTCACCCCTGCCCGACGGCGGGCGCGGCGCGCTGCCCGGACACCCCCGGCGCGGGGTCGGTCAGCCGCCCACCTCGGCGAGCTGCTTGAGCGCCGCCGCGGTCGAGTCGGGGTGCGCGTCGAGCAGCGGCGGGCGCACCGCGGCGGTGGGGATGCGGCCCTGCGCGTGCAGCGCCGCCTTGACCACGGTCGGGTTCGGCTCGGCGAACAGCGCCTTCGACAGCGGCGCGAGCCGGTGGCCCAGCGCCCGCGCCCGGATCGCGTCACCGGCCCGCCAGGCCTCGATGAGCTGCGCGAACTGTGCCGTGGCGAGGTGGGCCGAGGCCAGGATGCCGCCGTGCGCGCCCAGCGCCAGCAGCGGCGAGATGAACGTGTCGTCGCCGCCGAGCACGGCGAAGTGCGGCGGCGGGTCGGCCAGCAGCGCGACCGTGTCCTCGTTGAGGCCGCCGACGGCGTACTTCACCCCGGCCACGCCGGGGATCGCGGCCAGCCGCCGCAGCGCGTCCACGGACAGGTACTGCCCCGTGCGGTACGGGATGTCGTAGGCGACCAGCGGCACGGGGCTCGCCGCGGCCAGCCGGGCGAAGTGGGCCACCACCCCGGCCTCGCCGGGCCGCACGAACGGCGGCACCACCGTCAGCGCCGCCACCACCTCGGGGATCTCGACGAGCGAGGCCAGGGCGTCGGCGGTGGCCGCGCCGACGATCAGCGGGGCGGAGCGCTCGCGGCACACCCGCGCCACGGTGTCGACGACGGCGCGCTTCTCCGGCTCGGTCAGCGAGCCCGGCTCGCCGGTGGTGCCGAGCGCGACCAGCCCGGTCGCGCCCTCGTCGAGGCTCTCCCGGGCGAGGCGCTCCAGCGCGTCGAGCGCCGGCGCACCGCCCCTGCCGAACGGGGTGACCAGTGGGATCCAGAGACCATGCAACGTCGTCATGCCCTCATGCTCCCGGCGCGGATCCGGAAGGACCAGCTCCGATTCCTGAAGTGATCCGTAAGTCGAGCTTCCGTATGCTGGGCCGATGCTCGACGTACGCCGCCTGCGGCTGCTGCGCGACCTGGCCCGGCTCGGCACCATCGCCGCCGTGGCGCAGGCCCACACCTACTCCCCCTCGGCCGTGTCGCAGCAGCTCGCGGCGCTGCAACGGGAGGCGGGCGTGCCGCTGCTGGAACGCACCGGGCGCGGCGTGACGCTCACCCCGGCCGGCACGGCGCTGGTGCGGCACGCCGAGACCGTGCTGGCCGCGCTGGAGGCGGCGGCGGCGACGCTCGCCGCGGCCCGCAGCGGCCTGCACGGCACCGTCCGGATCGGCGCGTTCCCGACCGCCGTACGCACGCTGCTGCCCGCGGCGCTGGTCGCGCTCGGGCGGGAGCACCCGGCGCTGGACCTGATGGTCACCGAGCTGGACCCGGTCGACATGCCCGACGCGCTGCGCGACCGCAGGCTGGACGTGGCGCTGCTGCACGACTACGACCTGGCGCCGGCCACGCCCGACCCGACGGTGGAGTCCGAGCCGCTGCTGGACGAGACGGTCTTCCTCGCGCTGCCCGGCGACCATCCCGTCGCCGGGGACCCGATCGGCGGGGTCGAGCACAGCGACTGGATCGTCAGCGCACCCGGCACGCTGTGCCACACCGTCGCGCTGCGCACCTGCCAGGCGGCGGGCTACCAGCCGCGGGTGCGCCATCACGCCGACGACTTCACCGCGGTGCTGGCCCTGGTCGCGGCCGGGCAGGGGGTGGCCCTGGTGCCGCAGCTCGGCGCCGTCCAGCCGCCGCCCGGCGTGCGCCTGGTGCCGCTGCCCTCGCGCCGGCGCACCCGGCTGGCGTACCGCCGCGGCTCGGCCGGCCACCCCGCTGTCGCCGCCTGCACCGCCGCCGTCCGCACCGCCACCACCACCTACCTCGCCTCCCTCCACTGACCTCCGCCGCCCCGCCCCCGCAAGATCGCCCGACTTGCCTGGCACCTGTGCGTATCTTGGGACCTCATTCGCCCATCTGCCAGGCAAGTCGGACGATCTCGGGGGCCGGGACGGGCGGGGCGTAGCGTGGGGGCGTGCGACTGGTGATCATGGCGGACACGCACGTGCCGAAGCGGGCCAAGGACCTGCCCGCCGCGCTGTGGGCGGCGGTCGACGAGGCCGACGTGGTCGTCCACGCCGGAGACTGGGTCGACGTGGCCCTGCTCGACGCGCTGGAGGCCCGCTCGCGCCGCCTCGTCGCGGTGTACGGCAACAACGACGGCCCGGCACTGCGCGCCCGGCTGCCCGAGGTCGCCCGCGCCGAGCTGGCCGGGCTGCGCCTGGCGGTGGTCCACGAGACCGGGCCGGCGGGCGGGCGCGAGCGGCGTTGCGCGGCGTCGTTCCCGGACACCGACGTGCTGGTGTTCGGCCACTCGCACATCCCGTGGGACAGCACCGCGCCGAACGGCCTGCGGCTGCTGAACCCGGGCTCGCCGACCGACCGGCGGCGACAGCCGCAGCACACCTTTATGACGGCGTGGGTCCTGAACGGCCGCCTCGACGGGGTCGAGCTGCGAGCGCTGCCGCCCATACATGTAAAGAATTCTTGACACAGCGTCGCACGAGGGCCTACCGTGAGGCTGTCAAGAATTCTTTACATGGTGGTGCGCGTCGACCCGCCGCCGCCCCGCGCGAGAGGATGCCGTCATGACCCCCGAGGCCGACTCCGAGCGCGTGCCCATGACCTTCGAAGAGCGCAACACCTGGTGCGCGCTGATCCTCGTCCCGGTCAGCACCCTGGCCTACTTCGCCGTGGTGATCCCGCGGCTGCTGCGCCAGCCGGCCGCCGAGGTGGCCTGGGTCGGGCCGATGCTGTGGTCGATCGGCGCCGTCATCGTCGGCACCATCGTCGGCTCCATCGCGGCGGCGATCGCCACCCGCGATGTCAAGGCCGAGACGGACGTACGCGACCGCGAGATCAGCCGGCACGGCGACCGGCTCGCGCAGGCGATCATGGGGTTCGGCGCCGCCGCGGTGCTGGTGCTCGCGATGCTGCGGGCCGACCAGTTCTGGATCGGCAACGCCCTGTTCCTCATCGGCGCGGTCGGCACCACCTGGGGCGCGGTCGCCAAGATCCGCGCCTATCGCGGGGCGTTCCATGGTTAAGCCCACCCGCGTCACCAACTCCATCCGCGCCCTGCGCGCCGCGCACGGCGACCTGACCCAGGCCGCGCTCGCCGAGCGGATCGGCGTCACCCGGCAGACCGTCATCGCCATCGAGCAGGGCAGATACTCGCCGTCACTGGAGATGGCGTTCCAGATCGCCCGGGTCTTCGGGGTGCCCCTCGACGACGTGTTCCAGTACCCGGACGACGCGGAGTAACAGTCCCCCACCTCACGGTCCACGTGCCCGCGGCACGCGGCCTCCCCTCACCGTGCCCGGAGACGGGCCAAGGAGACGCCATGTCCGACCCCCGGAAACTCGCCCGCCTCGCCGGGCTGCTCTACCTGGCCGTGGCCGGGTTCGGCGGGTTCGCCGAGCTGTACGCGCGCGGCACCGTCCACGTGCCCGGCGACGCCGCCGCCACCGCCGCCAACATCGCCGCGCACGAGACGCTGTTCCGCCTCGGCCTGGCCGCCGACATCGTGATGGCGACCTCGTTCCTGCTGCTCGGGCTCACCCTCTACCGGCTGCTGCACTCCGCGCACCGCCGCGCCGCGACCGCGCTGCTGGTGCTGGTCGCGGCGGGTGCCACGGCCATCCTGGCCAACCTGGCGTTCCACGCGGGGGCGCTGCTCGTCGCGACCGGACCCGCGTACGCGAACAGCGGTGACACGCTCGTCCTGCTGCTGCTCGACCTGCACCGCGACGGGTACGTGCTCGGCGGGATCCTGTTCGGGCTGTGGCTGCTGCCGATGGGGTACGTCGCCTGGCGCTCGCCGCTGTTCCCGACCGCGCTCGGCGTGCTGCTGGTGGTGGCCGTGGTGACGTGGCTCGCCGATCCGGTGCTGGCGTTCGCGCTGCCGGACCTGCCGGGCCTGGTCCGCGACCTGGTGTCAGTGCCGACCACGGTGGGCGAGCTGAGCCTGCTGCTGTACCTGCTGATCGTCGGCGTGCGCCGGGTCGGCGTTCAGCCGTTGGACCAGGTGCGGGTGGACAGCACGAGCCGATAGCCGTCCGGGTCCGCGACGGTGACGCCCCAGCGGTCCCAGTACGGCCCCTGCGACACGCGCCGCCCGCCGGCCGCGACGAGCCGGTCCACCCAGGCCTCGTCCACCGGCCCGGCGAGGTAGAGCACGAACAGGTCCTCGTCGGTCGGGGTCGGCGGCGCGTTGAGATTCGCCCCGCCGACCAGTTCCAGATGCCACGCGGCGCCGGGCAGCCCGACCATCAGCAGGTCGTGCTCGCCCGGCGCCTGCGCCCTCGCCCGGTAGAGCACCGACAGCCCGAGGCCGCCGACATAGAAAGCCTCGGCGGCGGACAGGTCACGGGAGGGCCGGGCCAGGCGCAGGTGGGCCCGCGGGTCGATCGTCATGCCGCCCATGCTGCAACCTCGACCTCGGTTGAGGTCAAGGTCAGTGCGGGATCGGGCGGCGCGCCCGGGTGCGGTCCAGGCCGTCGCGGTACTCCTCGATGGCCAGCGCGACCTCCATCGGGGTCCGCGTGCGCTCCAGGCTGTCCAGGTAGTGCACGTGGCGGGCCAGGCCGTCCAGGTCGGCGGCGAAGTACATCGCCATCAGCGGGTTGACGAACAGCTCGGTGCCGCCGGTGCGCGCGGTGGTGTGCACGTCGCCGAAGTCGCCGCGCAGCGCCGAGGCCACCTGCGTGTTCACGATGCTGGCGTGCAGCGGTGTCTCCCGCGCCGCGTGCGCGACCGCGTCCAGGTACGCCGTCGCCTCGGCGCTGCCCGGCGGGATGGAGAAGGCGCCGAGGTACGCCCCGGCGCGCTGCAGCGCGGCGAGGTTCTCCAGCACGTGCGCGTGGCACACGCCGTGGTGGGAGTCGATGCCGAAGCCGAGGCTGAGCACCAGCTTGACCGGCACGTCCAGCCCGGCGACGGCGGCGAGGCTGGTCATGTCCTCCTCGGGCGTGCCGAGCCCGGCCTCGTCGCCGCGCATCAGGATGTCGGTGCCGCCGTCGGCGAGCACGACCGCGTCGATCCCGAGGGAGGCGACCAGCGCCCGGTACGCGGCGCGCAGCGGGCGCACACCGGTCCGCGCGAAGGCGTACACGACGGGATCGTGGCCCTGCCCGGCCAGCCACCGGGCCAGCGTGCGCTCGGGGAAGTAGCGGTCGTTGCCGGCACTGTCCGGCCGCACCGCGGCCAGTCCGGTGCGCACCCACGCCGCCGGGTGCAGCTGCCCGAGCTCGCTGACGGCGAAGCTCGCCAGGGTGACCCGGGTGCCCGCGTTGCGCAGCGCGAGAGCCAGCGGCAGCCCCGCGTACACGTCGAAGCCGCCGCCCGCGCCCGCGATCAGCACGTGCCGCGCGTCGCGGAGCCGCCGCGAGACCGGGGGTTCGAACAGCGCATGCATGGCTCGGAACGGTAGCCGCTCGCGCGGCCCCCGGCAGCTGCTTATCGCCCGGGACGACCCCGCGGTCACCTAACATGAAATGTGATCTAAAGGGACGAAGGCGGATCTGATGGACGCACTCCGGACGGCCGGCGCGAAGGCGTGGGCGATCGTCGGCATCGTGCTCGCCGTCGTCGCCGCCGTCGTGCTCATACTTCTGCTCAAACCCTTGGTGATCGCGCTGCTGGGGGCGCTGGTCGTGTCCCTGGCGCTGTCGCCCGGCGTCGACGCGCTGGCCCGGCGCGGGCTCAAGCGCGGGCTGGGCGCCGGGCTGGGCGTGCTGCTGCTGATCGGCCTGGGCCTGCTCGTGGTGTTCCTGGTCGTGACCGGCCTGGCCAGCCAGTGGACCGAGCTGATCGCGTCGCTGAACAAGGCGGTGGCCGACCTGCACCAGTGGCTGACCTCGGCCGGGCTGGTCGGCTCGATCGCGGAGTCCGCCCGCGACTCGCTGAAGAGCCGCAGCTCGACGCTGCTGTCCGGGATCGCCCCGGCGCTGGGCAACCTGGCGGGCACCACCGCGAGCCTGTTCATCGGCGGGTTCGTCTTCCTGTTCACCACGTTCTTCATGCTCAAGGACGGCCCGCAGATGGCGCGCGCGGCGCAGCCGTGGATCCCGCTCGGGCGGCCCTGGATGGACCAGGTGGGGCGGATCATCCGCGGCTACGTGGTGGGCCTGACGCTGCTGGGGGCGTTCAACGCCGCCGTGGTGGGGCTCGGCGCGCTCCTGCTGGGCGTGCCGCTCATCGGCACACTGCTGGTCATCACGCTGCTCGGCAACTACGTGCCCTACCTGGGCGCCTGGGTCGCCGGGGCGTACGCGGTGCTCATCGCGCTGGCGTCGGGCGGCCCGAAGACCGCGGTGATCATGATCATCGTGGTGTTCCTGGCCAACGGCACGCTGCAGACCCTGCTGCAGCCCTTCGCCTACGGCGCCGCCCTGCGCATGCGGCCGCTGACGATCCTGCTCTCCACCGTCGTGGGCGGACTGCTCGCCGGCATCATCGGCGTCATGATCGCCGCCCCCGTCGCGGCGATAGTCCAGCACACGGTGCAGCTGCTCCGCACTCCCCGACCCGCCGTGGCCGGCGTACCCGCCGACCAGGATCCCGACGATCTTGCGCGAGCTGTTGACGATAAGCCCGAATAGCGCGTGTCGTACCCACAGTCCACGCAAGATCGCCGGGTGAGGGGGGTCAGTAGGTCAGGCCGAAGCCGTAGGGGAACAGGGGGGTCTTCTCGTCGCCCTTGTTCACGGGTTCCTGGTCGGGGGTGGTGGGCCAGGACATGGGGAGTTTGCCGGTGGGTGGGTGGGCGCCGAAGAGGACGTCGGCCACGCCGGCGCCCTCGGTGCCGGGGAGCCAGGCGGCGAGCAGGGCCTTCCACCGGGGGAGGCGGGCGGTGACGTCCATGGGGCGGCCGGAGACGAGGACCACGACGACGGGTACGCCGGAGGCGCGGAGGCGGTCGAGGGTCTCCAGGTCGGACTGGTCCAGGGTCACGCCGTCGGGGCGGTCGCCCTCGTACTCGGCGTACGGGGCCTCGCCGACCACCGCGATGGCGACGCCGTAGCCGCGGTCCAGGCCGGTGCCGTCGGCGCTGTAGGTGACCGTGGTGGCCGGGTCGACCGTGTCCTTGATGCCCTGCAGGATCGTGGTGCCGTCGGTGATGGCGCCCGGCTCGCCCTGCCAGGTGAGCGTCCAGCCGCCGGACTGGCGGCCGATGTCGTCGGCGTGGCGGCCGGCCACGAACACCTTCGGCGTCTTCGGCGACAGCGGCAGGATGCCGTCGTTCTTCAGCAGCACCTGCGACTGGCGTACGGCCTGGCGGGCCAGGTCCCGGTGGGCCTGCGCGCCGACCTTGTCGAACTGGGTGCGGTCGGCCATCGGGTGCTCGAACATGCCCAGCTCGAACTTCTTGGTCAGGATGCGCCGGTTGGCGTCGTCGATGCGGCTGACCGGCACGGTGCCCGCGTTGACCTCGTCGCGCAGCACGGCGATGAACTCGCGCCAGCGCTCCGGCACCATCACCATGTCGATGCCCGCGTTGATCGCGGTGCTGACCTCGGCCGGAGTGAACTGGTCGCGGACGCCGTCGATCTGGTCGATGGCGTTCCAGTCGGACACGACGAAGCCGGTGAAGCCCAGCTCGCCCTTGAGCACGTCGGTGATCAGGTACCGGTGGCCGTGCAGCTTGACGCCGTTGAACGAGCTGAAGGAGATCATCACCGAGCCGACCCCGGCCTTGACCGCGGCCTGGAACGGCGGCAGGTGAATCTTGCGCAGCTCCTCCTCGGCGATCTGGGCGTCGCCCTGGTCCTTGCCGCCCTTGGTGGCGCCGTCGCCGACGTAGTGCTTCGCGGTGGCGAGCACCGAGTTGGGGCCGCCCAGCCGCTCGCCCTGCAGGCCGGTCACGATGGTGGTCATCGAGGACGCGATCTCGGGGTCCTCGCCGAACGACTCGTACGTGCGGCCCCACCGGATGTCCCGGGCCACGCACAGGCACGGCGCGAAGTCCCAGTCCAGACCGGTCGCGGTGACCTCGATCGCGACGGTCTCACCGATGCGGCGCACCAGCCCCGGATCGCGGGTGGCGCCCAGGCCGATGTTGTGCGGGAAGATCGTGGCGCCCTTGACGTTGTTGTGGCCGTGCACCGCGTCCACCCCGTAGATCATCGGGATGCGCAGGCGGGTGGCCAGGGCCTCGGTCTGGAACGCGTCGTACATGTCGGCCCAGCCCTGCGGCGTGTTGTCGGCCGGCACCGAGCCGCCGCCGGACAGCAGCGAGCCCAGGGCGTACGAGGTGACCTCCCCCGCGCCGACCTCCTTGCGCTCGGCCTGCGTCATCTGGCCGAGCTTCTCGTCCAGGGTCATCCGGCCCAGCAGGTCGTCGACCCGCTCGGCGACCGGGCGGGACGCGTCCAGATAGGGCGCGTCGGGGTCGAAGCCGCCGCTGTCGTCGTCGCGGAGGAAGAAGTAGACGCCACCGGCGGCGAGCAGCACCAGGGCGAGCCCGGCGGCGATCAGCCAGCGGGTTGGACGGCGGGGCGGTGGCGGCGGGGCGATCGGCGGGGCGGACAGGGTGGTGGTCATCGAGCCTCTCCTGCTGTGGTCTCGTCGCATGGCGAACCGGCCGCGAGTGCCCCTCATCGCGGTCGATGGCACCCGCCAGCCAACACGGCCCGTGCTCCGGTGTCAACGAGATCCTGAAACATAATGCGCCTCAGGTGAAACACATGATGTAACAGAATCGTGGGGCGCGGCGCTGCGCCGACCGCGAGTGGCATCGTCACCCTGTCCTACGCGCCACGCACCCCCGCCGGTGGCCCCCAGACGGAATCCCACCGATGCCGAAGCCACCGCGGGGGCCGGGGATGATCGCGGGTTTCGGTCCGAATCTGGGTTCTGGCCACACCTTTCGACCAGAACTGGCGATCATCCCCGCTCGCCGGAGTCGGGGCAGGTCTGACCGACCTCGCCGGAACACGCAGGGTCGACGGCCGGCCCACCCGCCAAGATCGCGACGATCTTGCGTGAACTGTTAGGGATATGCCGGATTCGGGCGTGTCGTCCCCACCGTACGCGCAAGATCGACGGGGAGGGGCGGGCGGGGGTCAGCGCCACCAGGGGCGGCGGCGTTGGGTGGCGAGGGCTTGGGCGGGGGCGGTGAGGTCGGCGAGGTGAAGTTCGAGGTGGCGGAGGTGTTCGCCGACCCAGCGGCGGCGCAGGCGCTGGGGCGGGGTGCCGCCGGGGATGGCGGCGGAGACCTCGCTCGGGTCGGGCGACGGGGGCACGAGCGGGGGCGGGACGGGGCCCGTGGGGCGGCCGACCTGGGCGGCCAGGCCCGCGTAGAAGGCGGCGAGCGCGTCGGCGTGGCGGACCAGCGCGTCGCAGTTGGGGTCGGGTGAGGCGTCGCGCGGGGTGAGGTCGTCGAGCGCGTCGGCGGTCAGCCGCAGCCGGACCCCCGCGATCACCAGCCGCCACAGGTCCTGCCGGTTCATGCGCTTGGAACCGGGCTCGGCCAGGTAGCCGCGCAGGGCGTCCTCCAGCCGGAACCCGGCCGAGGCCGCCCGTGCCGCCCGCGCGGGCGGCACGGGGCGCAGGCCCAGCGACCAGGACACCGCCTCGGACAGGCGTACGCCGCCGTCGCGGTACAGCTCCGCGACGTCGTCGCGCACCAGGTCGCCCGCGCCGCGCGGCCACACCAGCAGCCCCGCGACCAGGCTGACCAGGCAGCCGATCACCACGTCCTGCAGCCGGATCAGGCCCAGCGTCCAGCCGGTCGGCGCGAGGATGTCGTAGAGCACCAGGATCACCACGGTGAACCCGGCCTGCCCCACCACGTCGGGCAGGATGCCGGGGGCGTACGCGACCACGAAGATCGCCACCACCAGCGCGGCCCAGTGCGCCTCCGGCGACCTGCCCAGCGCGGGCAGCAGCGCCGCGCCGACGGCCACCCCGGCCGCGGTGCCGAGGATCGCCTTCACCGCCATGGTGCCCGTCGACGCGGCGCTGGTGCGCAGCACGCTCAGCGCGCCCAGCAGCACCCAGAACCCGCTGCGCACGTCGCTGAGCTGCACGATCAGCACGGCGACGGAGAGGGCGAGCGCGCCGCGCAGCGCGTTGACGAACCACACCGAGCGCAGGTTGGCGTTGCGCAGCACGATGCCGGCCACTCCGGACAGCGTCACCAGCCGGGCCAGCGGCGGCCGGTCCGGCCGGGCCAGGCCGTACCAGCGGCGCACGCTGCTGCCGGCGGTGAGTGGATCGGCGCCCCGGGTGGCGATGAGCACGTCGGTGGCGAAGGCGTGCACGCAGTTGGCGGTGGTCTGGCCGTAGAAGGCGACCACGAGCTCCATGTCGCCGACCTCGGCGCGGTCGGCCCGGGTCAGCTGCGCCACGCTGTCGGCGCGGGACAGCTCCAGCGCGGCCAGGTCCGGGTCGACCTGCTCGCCGCGCAGCACCGCCGCGGCCTGGCGCAGCACCCGCGCCGACGCCTCCAGCGGGGCGCGCTGGCCCGGCGGCGCGTCGCGCAGGTCGCCGCAGCGTTCGATGCCGTCGGCGACCAGGCCCTTGCACCACTCCAGCTGGTTGACCGCGCCCGCCATCGCCTGGTCGGCGATGACCAGCCCGCTCGGCCGGTACGGCGCCGACACGAACAGCGTCATCATCCGGTGCGTGGCGTCGACGACCGCGGCGCGCAGCTCGGGCAGGGCGGCCCGGAGCGCGCCCGCCTCCAGCAGGTCGGCGAGCCCGGTCGCCAGCGTGGCGGTCGCCAGGCGCAGCTCGCGACCTGCCGAGCGGGGCGCGGTCAGCACCACGGCCAGGCCGCCGATGAGCGTGGCCAGCGTCCAACCTGCCACCCGGTCCCCGATGACGTGCGCCGGGGCGGCCGCCGAGGCGGCGAGCATGTACGGCAGCATCGCCGCCGCCGCGCCCGAGGCGTCGTTGGGCCCGATCACGGCGGCGAAGTACGACGTGAACGCGACCAGCGCGGTCGCCACCGTCGCAGCCGCCACGTTCGAGCTGACCAGCGTGCCGATCACGATCAGCACCGCGCCCGCGGCGGTCAGCATCAGGTGCGCCACCGCCCGGTCGCGCCGGGTGCCGCCGAACGCGGCCAGCACCAGGCTCGCGAAGCCGCCGAACGCCGCGAACGTGGCGATCTGCGGCTGGCGCAGGACCAGCAGGCAGAACGCGAACACGGCCGGGACCAGGACCGCCGCCCGCACCGCCCGGATCAGTGCCGCCCCCGACCACAGCCTGCGCCACCGCGACCCGCCCGACGCGGCCGCCGGCCCGGTGCCGGACGCGGCGGGCGGCCCGGTGGGGTGGCCCGCCCCCGGCCCCGGCCGGTAGCCCCCCGGCTGGTCGTTCCGCTCGATCACGCCATCAGCGTCCCCCGGATCGGCCCCGGGCGCGGCCGGTTCCGCCCGAGCCGGACCGGCGCTGATGACGAAGCTCCGGCCGCTGCTCCACCGCCTGGCGGCGGCGCCGGTGCGGCTGGCACCGGGCGAGCCGCGCCGTCACCTCCGCACCCGGGTCCGGCGGGGTGCCGGGTCAGCCGCGCACGAGCGGGGTGACCTCCTGGGCGGCGAAGGCCACGAAGCCCTCCGGGTCGGGATCGTCCGGGGTGGGCTGCAGCACGACGGTGTCGGCGCCCGCGGCCGCCCAGGCGCGCACCGCCTCCGCCACGGCCTGCGCGCCGCCGGCCACGCCGTGGCCGTCCATGGTGTCGTATCCCCAGCGCACGCGCTCGGCCTCCAGGCGGGCCGCCGCGTCGGGGCCGGTCGCGGCGTGCAGGTACACCACGATCCGGTGGTGGTCGGTGCGCCCGGCCCGGGCCCGGCCCTCGTCGATCAGCCCGCGCGCCCGGCGGACCTGCGCCACGGTGCTGCCGCCGGTGAGGACGGTGCCGTCGGCGAGCTCCCCGGCCAGCCGCAGCGTCCGGTCCCCGGTCGCCCCGGACAGCAGCTCGGGCATCGCCGGCGGCGGCCAGTCCAGGGCCACTCCGTCCAGGCGCACGTAGCGGCCCTCGGTGGTGACCCGCTGCCCCGACAGCAGGGCCCGCAGCGCGGTCAGGTGCTCGCGCAGCAGCGTGAGCGGCGACTCGGCCCGCGCGCCGACCTGGCCCATCCAGTCCTGCACGCCGTGCCCGACGGCGACGCGCGCCCGCCCGGGGAACAGCCGGTGCACGGTCGCCAGCTCCATCGCGGTGATCGCGACGTTGCGCAGCGGCACCGGCAGCAGGCCCACGCCCACGGTCAGCCGCTCGGTCCAGGCCAGCGCCGCCACGGCCGTGGTGATGCCGCTCTCCAGGAAGCAGTCCTCCCACAGCCACAACTCGTCCAGTCCGGCCTGGTCGGCGGCCTGCGCCACCGCCCGCAGCCGCTCCGGCGGCAGCTGCGGCACGAACACCGCACCCACCCTGGTCGTCGTCTGAGCATCCGATCCGGTCACGTGATCATGCTGCCGTACGCCACGGCCCGCCGCCAACCACCTCCGTGGACTGCCGGGCCGCCGCCTCCTCGGCGGTGCGGGCCTCGTCGATCAGCGCCACGCCGCCGCCCCCGAGGCGCAGCTCGCGATGCAGGTCGACGGGGCGCTCGCCCCGGGCCACCGGGTGTTCGGCCTCGGGGGACGAGCAGCGGATCAGCAGCTCACCGTCGGCCACGGCGTCGCCCGCGGTCAGCGCCGTCAACCGCCCCGCCTCGACGACCGCCGCCAGCGCGGTCACCGTGAGCCGCACGGTCAGCGACGCGGTCAATGTGCTCACGGTCCGGCCGCCGACGACCACGTCCACGTCGGCCTCGTACTCCCAGGGCATGGTGAAGCTGCGGATGCTCACCTCGCGCCGCAGCCCCGGCTGGGCGTGGGTCTCGCGGGCGGCGGCCAGCAGCGCCGAACGGGTGCGCCACGCGCCCACCAGCACGTCACTGATCTCGATGTCCAGCAGCTGTGACACCTTCGCCATGACGGCGCGGGCCAGCGCGGCGGCGGGCGCCTGCGGCTGATCGGTCACCAGGCCCGCCCCGGCGAGCCGCTCGGCAGCCTGCTCGACCTCGCGGGCGGCGGCACCGGCCTCCCCGGGCAGCAGCTCCCCGAACAGGATGTCGCGGACGGTGGTCACACGTCCTCCCGGTACGCGTCGGTGCGGTAGCGGGTGCGCACGGTCCGCACCACGATCTCGACTCCGGCCGGCGGTGCCGTCCGGCGGCGGGCACGCCGCACCGCGAGCAGCGCCAGCAGTACCAGCAGCACGAGCAGGCCGCCGCCGACCGCCAGCGCCTTGTTCCGGGTGGCGCCGCGGTCCGGGAGCAGGTCGTCCACCGGCCCGTCCGGGGCGGCCACGGGGAACAGGCAGACCGGGGTGAGGCGCATCCGCACGGGTGTGGCGCCGCCCAGGGCTGCCGCGCTGACGCGTACCGTCCAGGTCGCGTTCGCGGACGGCCCGTTCTCGACCACGAGAAACGGCCGGGGCGGCGCGGTGTCCGCGGCCTGGAAGCCGCCGCCGGAGGCCAGCGAGCCAGGCGGGCAGTACGAGGTGGCGGTGCCCTCGAGCGGCACCACGCACACGTTCGCGGCGATGCCCGGCACGCACTCGCCCGCGAGAGTGTCCAGGTTGAACGGGACGTCCTCCAGCACGACCGGCTGCACCGGCCCGCTGAGGCACACCACGTAGACCGTCATCCAGCCCGTCGCCCGCAGCGGGGCCTGCACGCGGGACAGCTCCGCGTCGACGGCCCAGCCGCGCTCGCCCACCGGGTGGCTGCCGCTCACCGCGGCCGCGCCCAGCCGGGCCTGCCACGGCGCCGCGTAGCCGCCGCCGGACCGCACCATGCCGGACGGGCACTCGGCCCGCGGCGCGGCGACCGCACCGGCGGCGGGCGGGCTCGCGAACGCGGCCGCCGTGACCTCGCCGCCGGCCAGGCAGGTGGCGCTGACGCGCAGGGTGCCGCCGCGCTGCGCGACGCCGAGCACGCTGACGGTCCAGGCCCGGGGCTGCGAGCCGCCGGCGGCCGGCGCGCCCTGCGCGTCCGAGGGGTGGCTGGCGATGACCCGAGCCTCGCGGTCCGCGCCGCCGTGCCCGCCGCTGAGCAGCTGCTCGCCGGGCGCGCAGGGCACGGTGAACGTCCACGGGCCGGGGCCCGGTCCTAACTGGACGGTGCGGCTGCGTACGGTCGGCGTGCCGAGATCGGCCCGCGCCGCGACGACGGGTGCGGCGGCGTGGGCGACCCCCGCCGAGCCCGGCGGGCCGGCGGCAGTCGGCGCCGAGACCGCAGGGACGGCGGCGGCGTGGGCGGGCGGCGCGGCAACGGCCATCACCGCCGCCGCGAGCAGCGGCAGCGTGGCGCACAGGGGTGCGAGCGGTCGCATCGTGACCAGGGTCGCATGCGGACAGTGCCCGTGCTGTCCCCCGGACGACAGCCCGCCGGGCGACGCGAGGCCGACCAGGGCACCTTCCTCGACGTATGGCGCGAAGCAGGTGCCCATCCTTTCACGACGGCCAGCGGCGGAGGGTGGGGAGGGCGGCCAGGGCGGCGGCGAGGCGGAGCAGGGCGGCGACGATCCAGGGGGCGAGCAGGCCCCACCAGGTGGCGGTGAGGCCGCCGAGGTACGCGCCGAGCGGCTGGGCACCCCAGGTGACCATCAGGCCGACGCTGCTCACCCGGCCGAGCAGGGCGGCCGGGACGGTGCGCTGGCGCAGCGAGCCGGCCGCGACGTTCCACAGGGACGCGCCGAACGAGGTGACGAACGCCAGCACGGCCATGGTCGGGACGTCGCGGGCCAGCCCGGCCACCGCCAGCATCGCCAGCGGCGTGGCGAACAGGGTGCCGGTGACCGCGCGGCGGCCGCCCAGCCGCGCCACGAGGCGCGGGGCGAGCAGGCCGCCGGTGATGCCGCCCAGTGCCATCAGGCTGAGCACGACGCCGTAGCCGACCTCGCCGACGCCGAGCACCTGCTGCGCGAAGAGCACGAACGTGGCCATGGCCAGGAAGTTCGCGAGGTTGGCCACCCCGGACAGCAGCGACAGCGTACGCAGCAGCCGGTGCGCGGCCAGCCAGCGCACGCCCTCGGCGATCCCGGCCCGCAGCGGCGCCCGCGCGGCGGGCGGGGTCGCGGCGCGGATCCGCCAGACCAGCACGGCGGAGGCGGCGAAGGTGAGCGCGTCGACCCAGAACGGCAGGGCGGTGGCGACGGTGAACAGCAGCGCGCCCAGCGGCGGGCCGAGGAACTGCCTGGTGGTGAACATGGCCGCGTTGTGCCGGCCGTTGGCCGCCTCCAGGTGCGCGGCGGGCACCACGGCGGGCACGAGTTTCTGGAAGCTGATGTGGGCGACCGTCTCGGCCAGCCCGACGGCGAACGCGACGGCGTAGAGCAGCGCCATGCCGTCCGCGCGCGCGGTCACGGCGACGGCCAGCGCGGCGACCAGCGCGGCCTGCGCGGTCTGGGCGAGCGCCATGGTGCGGCGGGCGTCGTGGCGGTCGGCGAGCGCACCGACCGGCAGGGCGGCCAGCAGCCAGGGCAGGGTGCCGCAGACGGTGACGCCCGCGATGAGGCGGGGGTCGGCGGTCATCGTCGTGGCGAGCAGGGGCAGCGCGGCCAGGAACGCGCCGTCGCCGAGCATCGACACGGTCCCGGCGCCGAGCAGCAGCCGCCAGTCCCGGCCCGGCCCGGCCGGGACGCCGGTGCTGGTGGCGGTGAGGGTGGAGGTCATGCGCGCATGGTCGGCCGGGCGGCCGGGGCAGCGCCACGATTAAGTCGTGGCTAAATTCGGGCCATGGCGACGGTGATTCGGATGGGCGGCCCCGAGATGGCACGGGTCCGGTTCGCGCTGTCCCCGCTCTACGAGACGGTGATGGCGCTGGACACGCTGCTGCGTCCCGGGGTGCACGCGGTGCACCTGCCCTGGGCCGCCAGGATGAAGTGGGCGCTGGAGGAGGTGCCGCACCTGCGCCTGCTGACCGACCTGCTGCACGACGACGCCGTGAAGCCGTCGTTCCTGATGCCGCCCCCGGACTCGCGGCTGCCCGATCTGGAGCACGAGCTGCGGCGGGTCGCCGCGACGCCGTCCGCGCGGGTGCGGGCCGACATCGCCGAACTGCACCGGGCGCGGCTCGGCCCGCTGCGGCAGCTCGCCGACGATCCGCGCAGCGGCCTGCGGGCGGTCGTGGAGGCGCTGCGGGCGTGCCACGAGGCACTGGTCGCGCCGTACTGGACGCGCATCCGCCGGGTCCTGGAGGCCGACATCGTCCACCGGGCGTCCCGGCTCGCCGAGAGCGGCGTCGAGGGCCTGTTCACCAGCCTGCACGACGAGGTGCGCTGGGCCGACGGCGTGCTGGCCGTGCACCACCGGCGGCCGCCGCTGGATCCGGAGCCGCTGACGCTGCGCGGCCACGGGCTGGTGCTGTGCCCGAGCGTGTTCTGCTGGCCGCGGGTCGCCGTCGGCACCCGGCCGGTCGGCGACGGCACGCTGCGCTACCCCGCGCGCGGGGTGGCCGCGCTGTGGCACGAGCCGGAGCCCGCCCCCGCCGCGCTGGCCGGCCTGCTCGGCCGCACCCGCGCCGCGCTGCTGGTGGCGCTGGCCCGGCCCGCGACCACCGGCGATCTGGCCGGCCGCCTGGAGATCACCCCGGCGGCGGTGTCCCAGCACCTGAATGTGCTGCGCGCGGCCGGGTTGGTGGCCACCCAGCGCGACAGCCGCGTGGTGCTGCACCTGCGCACCGAGCGCGGCGACGGCCTGGTCGCCTGACCCGCCGAGCGGTGGCGGCACCAGGACGCACCCGGGCTGGGACGTGGGCACCTCCCGGACTGAGCTGGTGTCGCGGCACCACGAGTCCGGCTCGCGGACCGGGACGTGGGCACCTCCGCACCTGTCGCAGCACGAACCCGTCCGGCCCGCGGTCCGCGTCGGCGTCGCGGATCGCGGGCCGGAGCCCGCCGGGACGGGCGGTCAGGAGGCCCAGACCTCGAACTCCGAGCACTGGCCCGCGGGCCAGCCGGTGTTGCCGGTGAAGTTGAGCCGGACGTAGCGGGTGGACGTGGCCGGGAAGGTGATCGTCACGGTGTTGCCGGCGGCCGGGTTGAAGCTGTATCCGGCCGAGGCGACGATCGTGCTGAACGACGATCCGGTGGCGCTGCCCTGCACGGACAGGGTCTGGGTGCGGGCGGCCCAGGCCGCGGGCGGCGGCAGCTTGAGCACGATCCGGCTGATCGTGGTCGCCGCGCCGAGGTCGACCTGCAACCACTGCGGGAAGGCGCTGTTGGCGCTCTCCCAGTACGAGTCGGCGTTGCCGTCGACCGTGTTGCCCGGACCGTAGTTCTGCGTGTAGCTGCTGGCCGTGGCGGGCTTGTTGCGGGCGAGGTTGGACGCGGGGGCGGCGCTGGTGGTGGCGGTGGCGGTGTTGGACGGCGACGAGGTGTTGCCCGCCGCGTCCTGCGCGGTGACGGTGAAGCTGTAGGTCGTCGACGGGCTGAGCCCCGTCACCGTGTACGACGTGCCGGTCGCGCCCGCGACCACGTTGCCCGCCTGGCGCACCTGGTATCCGGTGACGCCGACGTTGTCGGTGGACGCCTGCCAGGACAGCGACACGCTGCCGGCGGTCTGCCCGGTGACGGTGAGGTTGCCCGGAGCGCTGGGCGCCTGCGTGTCACCCTGTGGCGCGGTGCCGTACACCTCGAGCCCCGAGCACTGCGCCGCCGGCCAGCCCGTGTTCGCGGTGATGTTGATCCGCACGTAGCGCACCGTCGCCGCGGGGAAGGTGATGGTCACCGTGTTGCCCGACGCGGGGTTGAAGGTGCGCCCGGCCGAGGCCGACAGCGTGCCGAACGTGGACCCGTTGGTGCTGCCCTGCACCGACAGCGTCTCGGTGCGGGTCTCCCAGCCGGCGGGCAGCTTCAGCACCACCCGGCTGACGGTGGCGGCCGCGCCGAGGTCGACCTGCAGCCACTGCGGGAAGGCGTTGTTGACGCTCTCCCAGTACGTCGCCGGGTTGGCGTCGACCGCGTTGGCCGGGACGAAGCTCGCGTTGGTGCTGCTGGCCGTGGCCGGCTTGTTGAGCGCCAGGTTGGTGTCGACCGGCGGCTGGCCGCCGACCACCGGCTGGGTGGGCCGCACCGCCGTCAGCGGGAGCTGCCCCTTGAGCATCCGCCCGCCGTCGGCGGTGATGCGCAGGTAGTAGTCCGACGAGCAGACCGTGCCGTCCTCGTCGAGGGTGACGATGCCGGAGTTGGTCGGCACCTGCGAGGCGTTCTCGGCCGTCTTGGCGATCTGGTTGCCCTCGTTGTACTCGTCGAACATCGAGACGTAGAGGCCCTGCGCGCCGACGCGGATCATGTTGTACAGGTGCCGCCAGTAGAAGTCGCCGTGGTAGCGGTGGTGCGAGGACAGGTCGCCGGGCATCACGCAGGGCTGGTAGTCGATGCCCCGGTTGTTGCACTCGGCCTGGTCGGGCACGTTGACGTTGGTGTAGAACCAGTCGAGCCCGGCCAGGTCGCCGGTGCGGCCGACCATCCACGGGGAGATCATGTTGAAGGCCGTGTACACGTCGAAGAAGCCGGGCCGGGAGTCGTTGATGCCCTGCCGCCAGTAGGTGGGCACGCCGCCGATGACGTAGCAGCCCTGCGCCTTGAACCAGTTGATGACCTCCAGGCACGGCGCGGGCGCGAACGGGCGGCCCGGGTCGTTGAAGCCGAAGCCCCAGATGCACACGACCGGCTTGCCGTTCTGGCGCGCGTACGCGGGCGAGGAGGTGTACGCCGACATCTTGGTGGTCCAGTCGGTCTTGAGCTCCGACTGCATGTTGGCCCAGTTGGTGACGTCGTACATGAGGTAGAACTTGCGGCCGTACGCCTCGGCGGCGGTGCGCACCTTGGCCGCCATCGCGTCACGGGTCGGGCCCTCGCCGCCGAACGGGTTGAACCGCTGCAGCGCCGCGGTGTCGCAGCCGTGCTGCTGCATCCACTGGAAGTGCAGGTTCACCGTGGACTGGTCGTACGACGAGAACAGCTTCGCGGGCTGGCCGCTGCCCAGGTTCGCGTACGCCGTCTGGTACTGCGCCGGGTAGTCGCGCATGTCCGGCCAGGACACGATCGCGTTGTTGCTCGGCGAGGGCGGCTGCCCCCAGTTGTTGCTCCAGTGCCACCAGCCGTTGATCGGGGCGCCGTCGCCGGTGCAGGCGAACCAGCCCTGGTAGCCGACCGAGATCTTGCCGACGACGTCGCCGGGCGGGCTGGCCGCGGCGGCCGGGGCGGCTGCCGCGAGTCCTCCCGCGACCGCGCCGCCGGTGGCGGCCAGCGCGGACCCGGACGCCACGGAGGTGACGAACCTCCGCCGGGTTACTGCCATTGCGCACTCCCTTCCTGCACAGCCGGAGGGTGGCGTGGCGTGGGAGCGAGACACCCTCCGGCACCGGACATCCGATGTCCGGCAGCGAACGGGCGGCGAGCGGGACCGCGTCCCCGGGCGGGGATTGGCAAAACCCTATGCTCACGCAACGGGGGCGGCAAGATGTCGACGAAACATTTCCAAAATACGATTGGAACACCCGATCTTTCGCGCGAACGACTGCAATCAGCTTGCACTGGCCGCATCGGACGGTCCGCGCGGCCGACCACGGCACACGGACAAGGCTTCGTCCACGCCGGTGGGGCAGCGTGGACGAAGCCTTGGTGAGAGCAGGCGTCAGCCGAGCGGCTGGACCCGGGCCGGAGCCAGGCTGGTGTAGAAGCAGCCCGTGGTGGGCAGGCTGGTCGCGGCGGGCGGGGTGACCCCGTCGTACAGCGCCAGCAGGAAGTTCTGCGGGCAGCGGCGGGTGCTGCCGGTGCGGATGCCGAAGTGCAGGTGCGGGCCGGTCGAGTTGCCGGTGTTGCCGGTCAGCCCGAGCTGCTGTCCGGGCACGACGGTCGCGCCGCCCGCCACCGACCACGCGGAGAAGTGGCAGTAGGTGTAGACCGCGCCGTCCGCGCCGGTCAGGTTCACGCCCCGGCCGCAGGAGGCGTCGTCGATGATCACCACGGTGCCGGAGCGCACCGCGTACGCCGGGGTCCCGGTGCCGACCGGCAGGTCGATCGCGGGGTAGTCGTGGTGCGGGTCGTCGTACTCGCTGCGCGGCAGCGCGCTCCTGGCCAGCGGCATCGAGAACGCGGAGCCGCCGCCGCCGGACGTGATGCGGACGGCGTCGGCGACGATGAGGCCGGTGCCGTTGGTCCAGCGGCTCACCCCGACCACGTTGCGGGTGCCGGCGGCGAGGTTGAAGCTGCCCAGGCTCACCCAGCGGCCGCCGTTGGCGCGCTGGTCGACCACGACCGTCTGGTTGCCCGACGCGGTGGCCACGACGAACGGCGTGGCGTCGTTGTAGCCGGCGTCGGCCGGATACCACACCTCGACGGTGTGCGCTCCGGCCGCGGCGACGGTGGCGCTGAACCAGGCCGCGTCGCTGCCGGTGGTGTTGGGCGTGGCGAACCGGTAGTCCGCGCCGTAGCGCTGGGCCGACCAGGCCGAGGTGCCCCAGTTGGTGCTGGCGGTGAAGGCGCCGGCGGTCGCGTTGTCCACGATCACGGTGGCGGCGGCGGCCGGTGCGGCGGGGCCGAGCAGGACGAGCGCAGCGGCCGCGAGCCCTGCGCTCGCCGAGCGCAGGGCAAGGGGGAGTTTCACTATCCCTCCACGGGGGTCAGGGGGAGGTGCGTGAAACTATTCAACCAACATCGATTGCAGACTGAAAGACTCTTACATAGATCGATTACGAAGTGGACGGCGCGAGCAGCGCCTCTATCCGCTCCGCCGGGTACGGCGTCGTGATCTCCCCGGCGAACAGCGCCCAGTAGAAGTCGTTCAGCACCGCCGCGACCGGCGCGTGCCGCACGATCATGTCGGCGACCTCGGCGCTCACCCCCTGCGGCCGCTCGCCCGCTGCGTATCGGCGCACATGGGCGTTGCGCTCCACCGGGCCGCCCTCGGCCGGCACCGCCACCCCGACGACCCAGCGGACCAGCCAGTTCACCAGCGTCATCCGCGCGTACGCCGCGTCGTGGGTGGCGTTGCGCTCCAGGAACTCCCGCTCGGCCGCCGACAGGTCGAACCGCTCGGAGACGGCCAAGCCCAGATCGCCCAGGTAGACCCGCTCGCCGTCGGTGAGCAGGTTGCCCAGGTGCCCGTCGAAGTGGTGCAGCCCCGCGGCCTGCAGCCCGGCCACCGCGTCCAGCAGCCCGCGCTCCAGCATCCGGCAGGCCGCCGCCAGCTCGTCCCCGCCCGCCGCGACCGGCCCGGCCAGCCACTCGCCGAGCTGGTGCGGCACGTGCTCGACGAACAGCACCAGGCTCGCCGGAGCCGAGGCCAGCGCCTTGAGGCGGCGGCGCACCTGCGGCGAGCCGCCCCAGAACGCCACCTCCTCGTCCACCTCGGGGCGGATGTACCCGGCGGGCGGGGGGCCCGACAGCACCCGCCAGTGGTGCAGCATGGGGAACGCCTCGCTGCCGCCGGCCACCACCGCGGCGGTGGTCATCAGGTTGGCCCGCAGCTCGCGCCAGGCCCCGAAGCCCGGCGAGGCGACACCGTACTGGCAGTGCGGGGGCAGGTCGAACAGGTTGGCGGTGGACCGGACGTGCTCGGGCAGCAGCTCCGGCTCGGTGAGCGGGATCCGCTTGACGAACACCCGCGCCCCGGCGACCGTCAGCCCCGTGGTGACCCCGCCGATGCCCGTGCCGGTGACCCCGGCCGCGGCCACCCGCGCGGCCAGCTCGTCGTCGCCGAGCAGCGCCAGCTCCGCCGCGGCCAGGCGGTGATCCGCCAGCCGCCGGTCGCGTGCCGTGCCGTCACGGTGGTGCTCCACTGCCATGTTCTCTCCCGTCGCCGTGACCGGGAGACTACCGGCCGATGATCACTACCGCTCGTCGGCGAAGGCCTGGCCGCGCTCGGCCAGCGTCTCCCGCAGGATCCGGATCGCCTTCGGCCCGACTCCGTGCAGCTTGAGCAGATCCTTGGCGCGCAACGCCGGGAACTGCGACAGCCTGGTGTAGCCGGCCTGGGCGAAAGCCCCGGTCGCCGGCCTGCCGATGCCGCGCGGGAGTGCGTCGTCGTCTTCGCTCACCGCCCGATGCTAACCAACGGGCCCGACACCGGTTGGTCGCAACAGCGCCCCGGCCGGTCGCGGGCGCGGCGATGATGGGGGCGTGGACACCATGGCCGCCTGGGAGGTCGCGCACCCGGGGCCCGTCGCCACCCGGCCGCTGCGGGCGGTGCGCCGCCCGGTGCCCGAGCCGGCCGCCGACGAGTTGCTGGTACGCGTGCGCGCCTGCGCCGTCTGCCGCACCGACCTGCACGTGGCCGAGGGCGACCTGCCGCCCCACCGCAGCCCGGTGATCCCGGGGCACCAGGTGGTCGGCGAGGTCGCCGCCGTGGGCACGGCGGTGGCGGGTTGGGCCACCGGCGACCGGGCGGGCATCGCCTGGCTGCGCCACACCGACGGCACCTGCCCGTACTGCCGCCGTGGGCAGGAGAACCTGTGCCCGGCCTCCCGCTACACGGGCTGGGACGCCGACGGCGGCTACGCCGAGTACGCGGTCGTCCCCGCCGCCTACGCCTACCGCCTGCCCGGCGGGTACGACGACGCGCACCTGGCGCCGCTGCTGTGCGCGGGCATCATCGGGTACCGCGCGCTGCGCCGCGCCGAGCTGCCGCCCGGCGGCCGGCTCGGCATCTACGGCTTCGGTGCCTCGGCACACCTGACCGCGCAGATCGCCCTCGCCCAGGGCGCGACGGTGTACGTGATGACCCGCTCGGCCGCCGCCCGCGAGCTGGGCCTGAGCCTGGGCGCGGCCTGGGCGGGCGGGGCGGACGAGCCGCCGCCGGAGCCGCTGGACGCGGCGATCCTGTTCGCGCCGGTCGGCGACCTGGTGCCGCCGGCCCTGTCCGCGCTGGACCGGGGCGGCACGCTGGCCGTGGCGGGCATCCACCTCACCGACATCCCGGTGCTGAACTACGAGCGGCACCTGTTCCAGGAGCGGCAGCTGCGCAGCGTGGCCGCGAACACCCGCGACGACGGGCGCGAGTTCCTGGCCCTGGCCGCGGTGCACCCGCTGGCGGTGACCGTCACGCCGTACCCGCTCGACCGGGCCGACGAGGCCCTCGCCGACCTCGCGGCGGACCGCGTCGAGGGGGCGGCGGTGCTCCTCCCCTGACCGGGAGCCGAGAAATTGCAGAGCTACGCAAACATCAGACCATAGAGCCGTAAAATTCTTGCACTAGCACCGTCGATTTCCTACGCTGGCACGCGTGTCAGACGTGATCGCACAAGCCACGGGGCTCGTCAAGACCTACCCGCCGCGCGACCGGCGCTCCTCCCCCTTCACCGCCGTCGACGGCATCGACTTCACCCTGCACCGGGGCGAGGCCTTCGGCTTCCTCGGACCGAACGGCGCGGGCAAGTCCTCCACCATGCGGATGATCGCCTGCGTCTCCCAGCCCACCGCCGGGACGCTGCGCGTGCTCGGCCTGGACCCGGCCACCGACGGCCGCCGCATCCGCGCCCGCATCGGCGTCGTGCCGCAGGACGACGCCCTCGACGCCGAGCTCAGCGTCCGGGAGAACCTGCTCATCTACGGCCGCTACTTCGGGCTGTCCCCGCAGGTCGTCGCCGAGCGCACCACCGGCCTGCTCGACTTCGCCCAGCTGTCCGAACGCGCCGGCGAGCGCGTCGACGCGCTGTCGGGCGGGATGCGGCGGCGGCTCACCATCGCCCGGTCGCTGATCAACGAACCCGAGATCCTGCTGCTGGACGAGCCCACCACCGGGCTGGACCCGCAGGCCCGGCACGTGCTGTGGGACCGGCTGTTCCGGCTCAAGCAGCAGGGCGTCACCCTGGTGCTCACCACCCACTACATGGACGAGGCCGAGCAGCTGTGCGACCGGCTCGTGGTGATGGACGGTGGCCGCATCGTCGCCATGGGCTCCCCCGCCGAGCTGATCGCCGCCCACTCCACTCGCGAGGTGCTGGAGCTGCGGTTCGGCATCGGCGAGCAGGCCGCCGCCGTGGAGAAGCTGCGCCAGGCCCGCTCCGGCGACCGCATCGAGGAGCTGCCCGACCGGTTGCTGTGGTACACCGCCGAGGGCGACGCCGCGCTGGCCGCCGCGCACGCGCTCGGCCTGACCCCGGTCACGGCGCTGGTGCGCCGGGCGAGCCTGGAGGACGTCTTCCTCGCGCTGACCGGCCGGACGCTGGTGGACTGATGACGACCACCGCCGTCTCGCGGGGCATGGCCCTGCGCTTCTACCGCTACTGCTGGCTGCACTACCGCCGCAACTGGAAGGGCACCATCGTCATCAGCGTGGCCAACCCGCTGCTGTTCCTGGTCGCCATCGGCGCCGGGCTGGGCACCCTGGTGAGCTCGGACAACCAGACCCTCGGCGGGGTCGGTTACCTGGCGTTCTTCGCCCCCGGCATGCTCGCCGCCGCGTCCATGCAGAACGGCATGATCGAGTCGGCGTTCCCGGTCAGCCACCACCGCATGCCGGGCAACGCGTACCCGGTCGCGGTGGCGACGCCGCTGGAGCCGGTCGACGTGCTGCACGGGCACGCGCTGTTCATGGCCGTCAAGGTGGCCATCGGGGCGACCGCGTTCTGTGCGGTCATGTTCGCCTTCGGGGTCGCCGCCTCGCCGCTGGCCGTGCTGGCGCTGCCCGCCGCGACGCTGACCGGGTTCGCCTTCGCGATGCCGGTGGCCGCGTGGGCCGTCACCCTGCCCGACGTCCGGCCGGTGCAGACGCTGTTCAAGTGGGTGGTGATGCCGCTGTACCTGTTCTCCGGCACGTTCTTCGCCACCGCGCAGCTGCCCGAGGTGCTGCAGCACCTGGTCGCGCTCACGCCGCTGTGGCACGGGGTCGAGCTGTGCCGCGCGCTCACCCTCGGCACGGCGACCTGGGCGGGCAGCCTCGTGCACACCGGGTACCTGTCCGCCATGGCGCTCGCCGGCTACCTCGTGGCCCGGCGCACCTTCCACCGCCACCTGCATCCGTGAGGGGGACTGTGATGCCCGCAGCACACCTGATCGTCCTGCGGCACCTGTGGGTGCTGCGCAAGGGCCGGCCGTGGAACCTCGCCGTCAACGGTATCTTCGAGCCCTTCCTCTACCTGATCTCGATCGGCGTCGGCATCGGCCAGCTCATCGACGGCGACGGCGGCGCGGCCGGCTACGCCGCGTTCGTCGCCCCGGCGCTGCTGGCCACCTCCGCCATGAACAGTGCGATCAGCGAGACCACCGGGTCGGTGTGGTGGCGGCTGCGCTTCGAGAAGTTCTACGACGCCATCGTCACCACCCCGCTGACCGTGCGCGACGTCGCGTACGGCGAGATCGCCGCGTCGGTGCTGCGCAGCACCCTGTCCGCCGGGTGCTTCCTGGCCGTGATCGCCGCGTTCGGGATGGTCCGCTCGTGGTGGGCGCTGCTGGCGCTGCCCGCCTGCGTGCTCGTCGCGTACGCCTTCTCGGCGGCGGGCATGGCCGCGATCACCGTGATCCGCGAGTTCCACCACCACCAGTACCTGCAGCTGGTGATGCTGCCGATGTTCCTGTTCGCGACGACGTTCTACCCGCTGTCGGTCTACCCGGAGGTGCTGCGGCCGGTGGTCGCCGCCCTCCCGCTCTACCAGAGCATCGAGCTGCTGCGCGGCCTGACGACCGGCGAGCTCGGCCCCGGCATGCTCGCCGCCGTGGCGTACCTGCTGATCATGGGCCTGGCCGGCGGCTGGATCGCGTCGCGGCGGCTGTCCCGCATGCTGCTGCCCTGAACCGGACGAAGCTCCGCCCCGGCCGTCGGACGGCCGGGGCGGAGCTTCGCTCATGCGGGAGGACGGGTCAGTTCGGGATGCCCTTGCCCTTGCTGCCCCGGACCGACTTGGAGATCTTCTTGTCCCACGAGACGGCGCACCGCACCGCGTGGTCGCCCGACTTCCAGTCCGACTCGTTGCGGACCGAGGCGATGCCGGCGTAGTACCGCGCCTGGCTCGCGCTCACGCCCAGGAACTTGCCCTTCAGCGCCTGGCACCCGGCGTGGATGGTGTTCCACTGCCGCTCGGACGTCGGGTAGGGGGCCGTGGCCGCGGCCCGGAACACGCCCACGTACTCGGCGTGGTGCGGCTTGCTGCAGGGCACGTCCTCCATCTGCGCGATGTCGTCGCCCTGCTCGTGCACGACGACGCACCCGGCCAGCAGCGCCGCCGGGACCGCGCCCTTCAGGCTGCCCGTGCGGGTGGCGAAGCTGCTGTCGTCGTCGTAGGTCTTGATCTCGCTGACCTCGCACCGGAACCAGCGGGCGCCGCTCTCCCAGGTGTCCGTGCGCGGGGTCGACACCCGCAGCTCCAAGCGCGCGTCGCCCCACGGGCGGCCCAGGTACGCCTTGGCCTTGGTGTCGCACTCGGCCAGCGCGGCCGCCTTCTGCTTGGGGCCGGGATAGGCGTCAGCGGTGAACCTGCCCACGTGCACGACCTCGCCGTAGTGCGTCTCGGCGCAGTCCACGACCGGCGCGGACCGCATCGCCACCTCGACGGGCGCGCCGCCCAGGCACTCGCCGACCTGGGGTTCCCAGCCGGTGGCCGCGGCCATCGGCGCCCAGTCGTCCACCAGCTTGCCGTCCGCCTGCTCCGGCAGCCCGGGCGCGCAGCCCGTCAGCGCCAGGTTCGTCAGCAGTGCGGCCAGCACAGTGCCGGCCAAGAGGCGTCCCCGCATCGCCCATCCTCCCAGGTCGTAGCCTGGGCGATGGTATGCGATCTTGAAGCGGTCCGGATCACCCGAACGGCCAGGAAGGCGGCCGGTTGTGGTCATCCATCGACGGGTCTAACATCGCTCGCGGGAGCTGGGCACGCTACCGCGAAAGGCGCCAACCGGATGCACGGGCATGCATCGATCGAGACCGGTTGGCCGCGACGGCTCGCACCCGCCTGCTCCGGCAACGCGACCGCGCCGCGACCACGCGGCGCTCTCCGCAGGTCGCGCTGAGAACGCAGGGTACGCAGCCTCTCGATCACCACGGCCGGGCTCCGCCCGGCACCGTCCCCATTCCTCGGGAGAACCCATGCCCACACGTACCCGCAGGCGCCTGGCGGTCCTCGCCGGCGCCACCACCGCCGCCCTCACGGCAGGAGTGATCACCGCGGTCAGCGCCCAGGCCGCGGCCGGCTGCCGCGTCGACTACGCCGTCACCAACCAGTGGGGCGGCGGCTTCGGCGCCAACGTCACCATCACCAACCTCGGCGACCCGGTCAACGGCTGGACCCTGACCTGGAGCTTCACCGCGGGCCAGGTCATCAGCCAGCTCTGGGGCGGCACCCACACGCAGTCCGGGGCCGCCGTCTCCGTCCGCGACGCCGGCTACAACGCCCCGATCGCCACCAACGCGAGCACCTCGTTCGGCTTCAACGCCTCGTGGAACAACGCGTCGAACCCGGCGCCGAGCAGCTTCGCGCTCAACGGCACGACCTGCACCGGCAGCCCGGTGCCGACCTCCGGTCCGCCGTCGCCGACGGCCAGTGCCCCGCCGAGCCCCTCTGCCTCGCCGTCGGCTCCGCCGTCGCCGTCCGCCCCGCCCTCGCCGAGCCCGTCCGGGCCGCCGCCGTCCGGGGCCAAGCAGATGGAGGACCTCGACCGCGGCCTGGTCAGCGTCCGCTCCGGCAGCGGCAACCTGGTGTCCTGGCGCCTGCTGGGCACCGAGTCGTACAGCACCGGGTTCAACGTGTACCGGGGCGGCACGAAGGTGACCGCCTCCCCCATCACCAACTCGACGAACTACCTGGACAACGGTGCCGCCGCCGACGCGTCGTACACGGTGCGCGCCGTCGTCAACGGCACCGAGCAGGCCGCGTCGGGCGGGTCGCTGCGCTTCACCGGCGGCAACTACCTCGACGTGCCGATCTCGGCGCCCGCGAGCGGCTACTCCGCCAACGACGCCTCCGTGGGCGACCTCGACGGCGACGGGCAGTACGAGATCGTGCTCAAGTGGGACCCGGACAACGCCAAGGACAACTCGCAGTCCGGGGTCACCGGCAACGTCTACGTCGACGCGTACCGGCTCAACGGCACCCGCCTGTGGCGCATCGACCTGGGCCGCAACATCCGGGCCGGTGCCCACTACACCCAGTTCCAGGTGTACGACTACGACGGCGACGGCCGCGCCGAGGTGGCCATGAAGACCGCCGACGCGACCCGCGACGGCGTCGGCGCCGTCATCGGCAACGCGAGCGCCGACCACCGCAACTCCTCCGGCTACATCCTGGCCGGGCCGGAGTACCTGACCATGTTCAACGGCCTCACCGGCGCGGCGATGTCGACCGTCAACTACGAGCCGCCCCGCGGCACGGTCTCGTCCTGGGGCGACAGCTACGGCAACCGGGTCGACCGGTTCCTGGCGGGCACGGCGTACCTCGACGGCGTCCGCCCGTCACTGATCATGTCGCGCGGGTACTACACCCGCTCGGTGATCGTGGCCTGGGACTTCCGCAACGGCAGCCTGACCCGTCGCTGGACGTTCGACTCCAACAGCGCGGGCAGCCAGTACGCCGGGCAGGGCAACCACCAGCTGTCCATCGGAGACGTGGACGCCGACGGCCGCGACGAGATCATCTTCGGCGCGATGACGATCAACGACAACGGCCAGCCGCTCTGGAACACCAACCGCGGCCACGGCGACGCCCTGCACGTCGGCGACCTCGTGCCGAACCGTGCCGGGCTCGAAGTGTTCAAGGTCAGCGAGTCGACCAGCCAGCCCGGCTCCTGGCTCGCCGACGCGCGTACCGGCCAGATCCTGTGGAGCACCGCGTCCGGGGCCGACAACGGCCGCGGCGTCGCCGGGGACATCTGGGCCGGCAGCCCCGGCGCCGAAGCCTGGTCGGCCTCGGACACCACGCTGCGCAACGCCGCCAACGGCGCCTCCCTCGGCCGCGAACCCAGCTCGATCAACTTCCTGATCTGGTGGGACGGCGACCCGGTGCGCGAGCTGCTCGACCAGACCCGGATCGACAAGTACGGCACCGGCGGCGACACCCGCCTGCTCACCGGCAGCAACGTCGCCTCCAACAACGGCACCAAGGCGACCCCGGCACTGTCGGCCGACCTGCTCGGCGACTGGCGCGAGGAGGTCATCTGGCGGACCAGCGACAACACCGCGCTGCGCATCTACGCCACCACGAACACCACCGACCGCCGCATCCACACCCTGATGCACGACCCGATGTACCGGGTCGCCATCGCCTGGCAGAACACCGCCTACAACCAGCCGCCCCACCCGAGCTTCTTCATCGGCGACGGCATGAGCACCCCGAACCTACCCAACATCTACGTCAGGTGATCTCCGTGACGGCCTGAGTTCACGATCAGGCCGTGGCTGGGCCGTCAGGGCCGTTCTCGCCGAACATCTCACGGATGGCACGGCGGATGCGGCCAGACGAAACCCCGGCGGGGATGGTCTCCCCGCCGGGGTTTGCCGTGTCGATCAGTTGGCGGGCACCACGTCGGTGGGCCGCTCCACCTTCACCTCGATGCCGTAGTCGAACAGCTCGAGCGTTGCGGTGAACGTGCCGGTGTCGAGCCGGCCTTTCGCCGTCGTCTGCCAGGTGCTGGAGAACGCCACCTTGGCAATCCGGCCGGCGGCGTCGAGCGTGATGTCACCCCACGTGGTGCTCGGTCCATCCGTCCCCTGCGTGGTGTACTCGAAGTGCAGGGTGCCGTCAGGGTTGTCCGTCGTGACAGCGTCCGCCTTCTTCAGCGCCTTGAAGAGCGCTCCCGGGTCGGGTCCCGCAGAACCCAGGACGGTTGCCGGGCCGCCGTAGAGGGACAGCCGGTCGTACTTGCCTGGGTACTGGCCGTACCGCCCATAGGTTTCGCCGGCGCGGTCCGGCGGCAGCGGGCTCAGGGGCGGTTCGCCCCCCACGTAGCGCGTGCCGTCGATCAGCAGCTCGACCATCACCACGTCGTCCTTCGGCAGCCGGACGTACCCGGTGGCGGTCCTCGGGTCGAATGCACCCTCGTAGGTCAGCCCGCCCTGCCCCTGCGCGGCACCGGTCGTCAGCCGCATCCGGTAGCTGATGTCGTCACTGGCCGCAGCAGCGGCCGCCAGCCGCATCGACGCGGGCGCAGCCTGCACCGCAGACGGGTGCTGCGCGTCCTTGCCGGGCGCGGCGCCGGTGCCCAGCGTGAGGCCGGCGGTCAGCAGGCCCGCGAGTCCGGTCACGCCGAGCGCGTACCCGATGCGGATGGTGGTGGTGCGCCGCCGGTGACGGCGCGTGGCACGACCCAGGACGTCGCTGGCGAGCGTTATCCCGTCGACCTTGTGGTGCATGCTCTGCAGCAGACGTTCTTCCAGATCAGCGTTCATCGTGCAGTCCTGTTCGCAGTGGTGGGGTAGCTGATGTCCCAGGTCGCGGTCAGTTCGCGGAGTCGGGACAGTCCCCGCGAGGCGGTCGACTTGACGGTGCCGACGGAACATCCGAGCGCCTCGGCGGCCTCGGTCTCGCTGAGCTGCTCCCAGTAGCGCAAGACCAGCACGGTGCGCTGCCTGGGGGAGAGCTGAGCCAGCGCCCCGCTCAGCGCGTCCCGCAGATCCAGGGAGTCGGTGGCATCAGGCTGTCCCGGGGGCTCGTATTCGACGAACACCTCGGGCCGGCGCCGGCGGCGTCGCCACTGGTCGATCGCCAGGTGGTACATCGTCCGGCGCAGATACCGCTCGTGGTCTTCGCGCACCCGTCCCCACGAACGCATCAGCCGTTCGAGGGCCGCCTGCAGCAGGTCCTCGCCCGCCGCCCGGCTTCCGGTCAGCAGAACCGCGGTGCCCAGCAGGGCACTACCCCGTTCGGCAACCAGCGTTTCCAGCCCATCGAAGCGTTGGCTCCACAACATCGCGCTCCTTTCGTCGCGGACAAGACGACGGCAGGTTGCCGAAGGTTGACGGATCGGCGAGGAGTTCTCAACGGGGAGGGAAGCGCTGGGCCAGGCTGCTTTCGTCGTGCCGCTGAACGGACGCAGGTGGCGGGGTTCGGAAGCAGGCCGCGACCACACCGGCCGGGTGATCACCACTATGAGGATCATTTATTGCCTGATTTTGTGATCATTTTTGGCACGTCAGGCGGGCCAGGGCCCGTTGCACGAATAGATCTTCCTTTGCGATGATCACGGTTTGGCGCGAGGAGATGGCGGACCGGCAATGAGCCATGAGCCGAAGGCGTGGTACGGCGCCAGAACCTTCTATAGATGGGTTACCTGGGAAAACCGGCCCTTCGAGGAGCGTGTCGTGCTGTTGCGAGCAAGCTCCCTCGACGAGGCCATCGAACTGGCCGAGCGGGAGTCGGCCGAGTACGCCAGGGAGCACGACTTCGAAGTCCTCGACATGGTGCAGGCATACCGGATCTCCGACGGCGACGAGGAGGTCGGCGCGGGTACGGAGGTGTTCTCCGTACTGCATGCACTCGACCTCTCAGCCGACGCGTTTCTCGACCGCTACGACTCAGGACCGGCCCACACTCAGATCAGTGAGTGACGTCGATCGCGAGGTTCGGTCCGACGGCAGGGCGTGGACGCCGACGCTCGACCATGCTCACCTTCACCGCCATGCCCGCCGCGCAAGTCGGTCTCGACTTGCGATGATCACGGTGTGGCACAAGGGGACATGACGGATGGGCGGTCGCCGGGCGCGCCGGCTGTTCAGGACCGGCCGAGCAGCCCGGCCAGCGCGGGGTCGCCCTGCGCGAAGCCGGGCTCGCCGTAGCCGGTGACCCTGATCCGGTAGCACCCGTCGAGCTCGACATAGGTGGTCGGGTTGTTGTTCTGCACCGACCGCAGCACCGCGATCCGATCGGCGTGTTCGTAGCACGGCGCGACGGGCCCGGCCGCCAGCAGCGCCTGCTCGACCGCCGCCCGGCGGTCCTCCGCCAGCACCCTGCCGTACACGAGGTCCCCGCCGTCCTGCCGCGCCTCGAAGACGCACAGGCGGATCTCCTGCCCGGCCGGGAACGGGCGCGCGAGCGTCCCGCTGTCAGGCGCCGGCCTACCCGTGGCGTCCCACGCGAACATGTCCTTCCAGTTCCGGTCGCAGCCGGACACGGTGTCCTCCGGCGACTCGACCACACGGATCGGCCAGACCGACATCGTGGTGAGCCTCATCGCGGCGATGGCCGTGCCCACCTCGCCCCGTGGCTTGTCGCACCGGTCGAGCGGGATTCCCGGCCGCGTCCACCGCCCTTCGGCGTCGAGCATCGCCAGCCAGGGGGCCGGCACCAGGTCGGTACGGCAGCCGCCGCCGGTCTTCGGCTCGTCCGGCAGGCGCAGCGCGGTGACGAGAGGGCCGATGTCCGGGCCCTGGCGTTCCCGCAGCACCAGCTCCTCGCCGCCGCCGGTCCGGGGCTGGGGCACGACCTCGCAGATGACGACGGCGACCGGCCGGGCGTCGGCGGTGAGCCGGGCAAACGCGGCCGCCTCCCGCGCCGGCACCGCGAAGCCGTCCTGGCTCCGGCCCGGCACCGCCTCATCGCACGAGGTCCAGCCCAGCGGGTCGGCGGTCGCGCCGGGCTCGACGGGCGTGACGGGCGGTCCGGTGAGCGCCCGCGCCCCACCGGCAGCCAGCCCCACGGCCAGGATCAGGGCGAGGGCGCCGGTGCCGAGCAGGCGCCGCCGCCGTCGGCCGACCCGCCTGCCCACCTCGCCGACCCGGTCCTCGGGCGCGGTCAGCGGCGGCACGGCACCCGTCAGCAGGAGCCGGATGTGCTCGTCCTCGTGTGCCATGTCATGACCTCCAGGCGAAGAGTTCGAGATTCGGATCGGCGCGCAGCGCCCGCAGGGCACGGAACGCCTGCACCTTGACCGTGTTCTCGGAGCAGCCGAGGACCTCCGCCGTACGCTGCACCGTCAGGTCCTCGACGTAGCGGAGCACCACGATCGCCCGCTGCTGTCGGCTGAGCCGGGCCAGGGCGCGGCGGACGGCGTCGCGGTCGGCGTACTCCCCTGCCGTGTCGCCGTTTCCGGTCCGGTCGGGCGGCTCGCTGGGGATCTCCATCCGCCAGCGCCGCCGCCACCAGGAGACGTACGTGGTGAACAGCGCCTTGCGCGCGTACGCCTCGGGATGCCCGCCGGTCGTGATGGTGTCCCAGCGCCGCCAGAGGTCCGCCAGGACAGTCTGCAGCAGATCCTCGGCGCGCCCGGCGTCACCGGTGAGCAGCCAGGCCGACCGCAGCAGCGCGTCCGAGCGCGCGGCGACGAACTGCGCGAAGCCCTCCGGCGGCGTCGGTTTCCAGGGTCGTGGCATGTGTGAACCTCCCACCACCGAAACGCTGCGGGCGGACGGCGAGGTTAACGCCTCCGCCGATCGGGCTCGGCGGTGACCGTCAGCCCCGCCACCGTCATCGCCCCGCCCCGCCGCGCCCGGCACCGCGCCAGCCTGCTGCAGAGGCTCGGCCCGCGGGACCTGACGGCCAGCAGGATCGCCGCGGCGGCGAGCCGGGTGACGGCTGACCCGCTACGCCATCCGGGCCGGCCTGATCGAGCCCTGACTCAGCGCCGCACCAGGCCGGCGTAGTCGGCGCAGGTCAGCGGGTCCTCGGTGAGCGAGCCGTCCTCGCGCGGCACGCTGATGCGCGCCCCCTGCCGGGTGAACACCACCCGGCTGATCTCGGTGCGGCTGGACAGGGTGCAGACGAGCTGGGCGAACGGCAGCACGTCGTCGCTGCGGCCGGTGCCCTCCAGCGCGGTGGACAGCTCCACCGTCGCCGACCCGCCCGCGTCGGTCGCCGAGCTGATCGCGGTGATGCCCTGCAGCGCGCTGGTGATGCCGTCATCCTGCTCGGCGGGGGTCGGCCCGGCGATCAGGTCGGCCACCAGCTGCCGCGCGTCGGGCCGGCTCGGCACCTTGCGCTCGACCGCGACGAGCAGGCCGTCGCGGACCAGGTAGAGCTTCTCGGTGACCGCGCCCGTCGCGGTGACCGCCGGTGCGGGGGTGCGCGCGGCGGCGGGCCGGGTCTGCTCCATCACCCGGGCGGCGTCCTCGGTGGGCACCCCGCATCCGGCGGCGAGGGCGAGCAGCAGCCCACCCGTGGCGGCCAGGGCCGCGGCGGCGCGGGTCATGTGTCCTCCCGGGGCAGTTCGACGCGGAAACGGGCGCCGCCGCCGGGGCGGTCGAGCACGTGCACGGTGCCGCCGTGGGCGGCCACGTGCTGGGCGACCAGGGCCAGCCCGAGGCCGGTGCCCTCGCTGTCGCCCCGGGCGCCGGCCGAGCGGCCGCGCACGAACCGGTCGAAGATCGCGTCGCGGTCGGCCGGGCTGACCCCCGGACCCTCGTCGTCGACCTCCAGCACGTGTACGCCGCGCAGCCGCGCGACGCGCACCGCCACCGCACCGCCGCCGTGCGCCTGCGCGTTGTCGAGCAGGTTCGCCAGCACCTGCTCGATCCGGCGCCGGTCGACCTGCCAGAACCGGTCGGCGCCGCGCGCGACGACGACGAGGTCGGCGGGCAGCCCCCGGGTGCGGCAGACCTGCCGGGCCAGCGCGGCGACGTCCACCGCGGCGAGGTCGGCCGGCTGGTCGCTGCGCGCCAGCTCCAGCAGGTCGGTGACGAGCTCCTGGAACCGGTCCACCTCCTCGACCAGCAGCCGGGCGGCGACGGCGGTGCGCTCGTCGAACTGGGCGCTGCGGCGCTGCAGCACGCTGGCGGCCGAGGACAGCGTCTGCAGCGGCGAGCGCAGCTCGTGGCTGACGTCGGCGGCGAAGCGCCGATCGCGGTCCATCCGGGCGGACAGCTGGTCGACCATGCGGTTGAACGAGGTCGCCAGGCGCGCCAGGTCCGGCTCGGTCTCCGGGTCGAGCCGCGCGGACAGGCGCCCGTCGGCGATGTCGCGGGCGGCGTCGGCCACGGTGGTCAGCGGGCGCAGCACGCGGCGGCCCGCGTACACGCCGAGCAGCGCCCCGGCCCCGGCGGTGCCCGCGGCGACCAGGGTGAGCACCAGCGCCAGCACCTTCAGCGACCGGTCTAGCTCGTGCAGGTAGTCGACCTCGTACAGCGCCGTGGACTCCCCGAGCGGCACGCCGAACACCATGGCCGCGCGGTCGCCGATGCGGACCCGCTGCACCCCGGCCTCGCCCCGCGCGACCAGCGCGACGAGGCTGTCGGGCAGGTTCCTGGCGAGTCCGGAGTCGACGGTGCGCGAGTAGGTCACGCCCCCGTGCTGCAGCAGGGCGCGACGGTTCGCGCCGGTGTCCAGCGAGCGCAGCACCTGCAGCTCGTCGGGATCGTCGACGTTGAGACCGGCGCGCACGATCTCGGCGTCGGCCAGGACCGTACGCCGCGCGGTGCGCTCCCGCTCGTCGAGCAGGTACCGCTCGGTGAGCTGGTAGGACAGCAGCGCCATGGCGGCCGACACGAGCAGCGCGCCGACGGCGAACCCGGCGGTGACCCTGGCGCGCAGGCCCGGCTTCCTCATCGCGGCATCTTGTAGCCGAGGCCGCGTACGGTGACCAGCCGCTGCGGGGTGCCGGGGTTGTCCTCGATCTTCTGGCGCAGCCGGCCGACGTGCACGTCGACGAGGCGCTCGTCGCCGAAGTCGTACTCCCAGACCCGCTGCAGCAGCTGCTGGCGCGACAGCACCTGCCCGGCGTGCTCGGCCAGCTCGCACAGCAGCCGGAACTCGGTGCGGGTCAGCGTGAGCTGCTCGCCGCGCAGCAGCACCTCGCCCGCCAGCGGCCGCACCGCCAGGTCGCCGAGTGCCAGCTCGTCGGGCTGCGCGGTCTGCGCCGGCGGCCGGGCCCGGCGCTGCAGCGCCCGCAGCCGGGCCGACAGCTCCTTGGTCGCCACGGGCTTGACCAGGTAGTCGTCGGCGCCCGCCTCGAGCGCCGCGACGATGTCGTGGGTGTCGTCGCGGGCGCTGATGACCACGACCGGCACGTCGTCGGTGCGGCGCAGCTCCCGGATGCACTGGAACCCGTCGATCCCCGGCAGCATCAGGTCCACGAGCACGATGTCGGCCGGCTCGCGGCGCTGGCCGAGCAGCCCCTCCTCGGCCGTGGCCGCGGCCCGGACCGTGTAGCCCTCGTCCTCCAGCGCCAGGGTCAGCGCCAGCCTGATCCGGTCGTCGTCCTCGATCACCAGTACCTCGAACATCGCGGCATCATGCCGTACGGCACAGCACGGTAGACAGGCGTGAGCCGGCGCACTTGGTCTTTGTCACAGAACTGTCATGCATCCGCCGGACTTCCGCCACAACGCGCCGCGATCGTGGCCCGCGTGCCCGCACCCCGGGCAGCGCGCTTGTCACACAACTGTCACGGTTCCGCGAGGTTACCGCCGTACCGCCCGGCAAGGCTCGGGTCCGTCAGCGAAGGAGGTGCCGGGTGGACGAGGCAGGCCGGGCCGTGCCGGCGGTTCCGCTGGTGGAGGTGCAGGTGCAGGGCGACCTCAACGCGCAGTCCGCCCCGGGTGTCCACGACATGCTGGAGGAGGCGCTCGCGCTGCGTCCCCGGCGGCTGGTCATCGACCTGGCCGGCTGCGACATGATCGACGCCGCCGGGATCCTGCTGCTGCTGGACACGCACCGGCGCGCGATGCGCGACGGCGGCTCGGTGGCGCTGCGCTCGCCCTCGGCCCGCGCGCGGCGCAACCTGAGGCTCGCCAAGGTGGACCGGGTGCTGCAGGTGATCGGCGCGGACGGCACGCTGACCCTCGGCGACGCGACCCAGCAGGCCGTCCTGTGAGCGGCGGCCCGCGGCCGATCGGGAGCGGCGGCGTCCGGAGGGGAACGGACGGCGGCCGTGGCTGAGGATCTCGCGCTGCGCCAGGGCGGGCAGCCGCGCCTCGTGCACATCACCGCCGCCGGCGCGCTGCACGTCGACAACGCGCACCGGCTGCCGAAGTTCCTGGTGGCGCTGTTGCGTACGCGCCCGGTGGCGGCGGTGCGGCTCGACCTGCGCGGCGTCGGCCGGGTGGACGATGTGGGGGTGGCCGCGATCGTGCTGTGCGGGCGGGAGGCCGCCCGCCGCGGGATCGCGTTCGCCATCGACGGCTGCTCACGGGCCGTCGCGGCGGCGATCCGCGACTACGGCGCGGGGCACCTGCTGCCGGCGCGCCCCCGGCGCGGGATGGCGCTGCGCCGGCCCCACACCGGCATCGCCTGCCGCGCCGAGACCCGCCCACCGCGCGGCGGGCCGCGCCCGCGTGGTGACCGTCCGCCGTGGACGGACGCGGGTCAGTGGCCGTGCCGGTGGCGGTAACCGGTGCCGCGCGGCGGCCGGTACGGCGGTGACACCAGTGCCACCGCGCTGACGGCGACGCTGACCAGCAGCAGCACCGTGACGAGCACCTCGGTGAACATGTGGCCCTCCCCCGCGGCCGAGCATGGCTTCCCCGTCCACGGTCGCGCCGCGGCGGCGCCCCGGCAACCTCAGCCGCCACACGGGTCACACTCAGGAAGTTCACAGGGGTCGTGGCTACCATCAACACCCGAGGGGAGTACTTCCCAAGACCGCTCCGGACAGTACGGGCTGGTGAACCGGCCCCCGGAAGGTCACCCGCGGCGCGGGTGAAGGAGACCTCAGACCTACACGTCTGGGAGTCCGCATGTCCGCGACCGCCGTCGCCGCACCCCTGAACTCGATCGCCGGCCCGCAGCTGTGGGGCTGGACCATCGCCGTCCTGCTCGCGCTGCTGGCGCTCGACTTCGTCGTCACCCGCCGCCCGCACGAGGTCGGCATGCGCGAGGCCGTCGGGTGGAGCGTGTTCTACCTGGCCCTGCCCGCCGTGTTCGGCCTGTTCGTGTGGTGGAGCTACGGCTCCGCACCGGGCGTGGAGTTCTTCACCGGGTACGTCGTCGAGAAGTCCCTGTCCGTCGACAACCTGTTCGTATTCATGCTGCTGCTGTCGGCGTTCGCGGTGCCCGCCGCGCTGCGGCAGCGGGTGCTGCTCTACGGCATCGTGGGCGCGCTGGTGCTGCGGGCGGTCTTCATCGCCGCCGGGGCCGCCGTGCTGCAGACCGGCACCTGGGCGTTCCTGCTGTTCGGCGGCGTGCTGCTGGTGACGGCGGTGAAGGTGATGCGGGACGCGGCCCGTGACGAGCCGCACCAGCTCAACATCGGCGACCTGCGCAGCGTACGCGCGCTGCGCCGCCTCATGCCGGTCACCGAGGAGTACCACGGCTCGAAGCTGACCGTGCGCCAGGGCGGCGTCCGCGCGCTGACGCCGATGGCGCTGGTCGTCGCGGCCGTGTTCATGACCGACGTGGTGTTCGCCGTCGACTCCGTCCCCGCCGTGTACGGCGTGACGGAGGACCCCTACCTGGTCTTCGTGACGAACGCGTTCGCGCTGCTCGGCCTGCGCGCGCTGTACTTCGTGCTGCACAACGCCCTCGGCGCGCTGCGCTACCTCAACCACGGCCTCGCGCTGATCCTCGCGTTCATCGGCGTCAAGCTGGTGCTGCACTGGGCGCACACGGTGTGGACGGCCGTGCCCGACGTGCCGACCGTGCTGTCGCTCGCGGTGATCGTGGGCATCCTCGCCACGGTGATCGTGGCGAGCCTGGTCGCCAACCGCCGTGATCGCCGCCGGACCGGCGGTGCGGCCGTGGGAGCCGAGAACCCGGCCCGGGACGGCGCGAGCCCGGACACCCCGGCGCAGGCACCGGCCGACGCGGACGCCGCCACGCGGCCGAGCCCGGTCAGCAGTTCCGGGGCCTGACGGCCCGGCCGCCGGACCGCGCCGGGTCGAGCATCATCCGGGCCGTGCTGCCGGCCTTGGCGCACTCGGCGAACAGCTGCTCGGGCGGCACCGGGTGGGCCAGCGCGAAGCCCTGCGCCTGCTCGCAGCCGAGCGTGGTGAGGACCGCGAGCGAGGCGATGTCCTCGACGCCCTCGGCGGTGACGAACAGGCCGAGGTTGTGCGCCAGGTCGATGGCGCTGCGCACGAGGATGACGTCGTTGGGGTCGGTCGCCAGGTCCTGCACGAAGGAGCGGTCGATCTTCAACTCGTCCGCGGTCAGCATCTTGAGCTGGCTCATCGAGCTGAAGCCGGTGCCGAAGTCGTCGATCGAGACCTGGACGCCGTCGCCGCGCAGCCGGCACAGGGCCTCGCGGGCGCGGTCGGGGTCGGCCGCCATGCCGCTCTCGGTGATCTCCAGCCGGAGCAGCGCGGGCGGCAGGCCGGCGCGGGCCAGCGCGGTGCGGACCTGGTCGACGAACGCCTCGTCGAGCAGGCAGTTCGGGGGGACGTTGACGCTCACGGCCATCGGGCGCCCCAGCGCCGACCAGCGCGCGGCCTGCTCGACGGCCAGCCGCAGCAGGTGGTACGTGAACGGCAGCTCCAGGCCGCCGGCCTCCATGACACTGAGGAACGCGGCGGGCGGGAGCAGCCCGTGCTGCGGGTGCCGCCAGCGCACGAGGGCCTCCGCCGCGGTCACCGTCGCGTCGGCCAGGCGTACCTGCGGCTGGTAGAAGAGCACCAGCTGCTGCTGCGGGTCGCCGTCGGACAGCAGCGCCCGCAGGTCGCCGAACAGCTCCATCCGGCGCGGCTGGTCGGTGTCGACCGCCGGGTCGTACACCGCGACGCCCTTGCCGCTGGTCTTGGCGCGGTACATCGCGGCGTCGGCGTGGCGCAACGTGGTCTCGGCGCAGGCGCCGGCGGCGGCCAGCGCCAGGCCCACGCTGCCGCTGACCGCGGCCGAGCCGGACGGCACCAGGAAGTTGCGGCGCAGCGCGCCGACCGCGCGGTGCGCGCACTCCTCGGCGTCCTGCGGCGCGGCGTCGGGCAGCAGCACCGCGAACTCGTCACCGCCGAGCCGGGCGACGGTGTCCCCGTCGCGGCACACGCCGCGCAGGCGGCGCGCGGTCTCCATGAGCACCTCGTCGCCCGCGTGGTGGCCGAGCGTGTCGTTGACGGCCTTGAAGCCGTTCATGTCGATCAGCATGACCGCGAGGCGGCGGTGCGGGCTGTCCGCCCCGATCGCCCCCTCCAGCCGACGCTGGAACAGCAGCCGGTTGGGCAGTCCGGTGAGCGGGTCGTGGTACGCCTGGTGCTGGCTGGCCTCGGCGTGGTGCAGGATGCGGCGCTGGTAGGCGAGCACGACGCGCCAGATCGCGGCCACCAGGGCCAGGCCGACCGCGAAGCCGCCCGCGGTGGCGGCGAACATCCGGGTCTGCACCCGCCTCAGGTCGGCCACCAGCTGCTGGGCGAGCTCGTGGTGGCGGACGGAGACCTCGGTGGCGTCCTGCTGGAGGGTGTAGTACGCCGGGGTGACCTCCAGGCGGTCCTGCGCGATAGCGCTGGCGTCACGCTGCGTGACAAGATCGATCAGCTTGTCCGCGGCCTCGCGGTAGGCGCCCTGTTCGGCTCGCAGGCGCTGGGCGTCGGCCAGGGCGGGCCCGTAGCTCAGTGTGACCGCTCGCTCGACCGCGGCGTCCGCCTCGGCGACGGCGGCCGCGTACCGGTCGCGCCCGGCCGGGGAGGGTTCGAGCTGGTAGTGCCGGGCGAGCATCTCCTGCACGGAGACGGCCGTGCTGATGTCGCCGAAGACGGCGTCCAGGCGCAGCGCGCGGCTCTGCGCCTCGGCGGCGTCGACCGCCGTGACGGTGCCCCAGATCGTCAGCGCGGCCAGCCCGCACAGGACGGCGCCGAGCGCAGCGGTCATTCCCAGGCTGCGTCGCGGCCGCACGGGCGTGCCGCCCTCACCCGAGCGGGCACCGGGATGTCCGCGGGCCGACCCGCTCCCGGCTCGCCCCCACCATCGCCATCGCATGCCAGTGGTCCTTCCGTGGCGTGGCTGGCTGAGGCCGACACACCTGACGAAGAATTCGGGCCTATCCACATATAGTTGGACCCGATAGTAATTCACGTCACGCCGGCCGGCCACCACCCGGGCGGCAGCCCCCGCCCACCGGCCGCGAGTAGCGTTGCCCGTGCCATGAGCAGCACATCGACCCGGGAGACGCTGCGGCGTGCCCGCGCCGACACCGAACGGCAGATCGCCGCGCTGACCGGCGACCTCGCCGCCGTCATCGACGCGTCCCGGGCGTCGAACGCCGACGACGAGCACGATCCCGAGGGCGCGACGATCGGGTTCGAGCGGGCGCAGGTGTCCGCGCTGCTGGACAGCGCCCGCCGCCGGCTGGCCGACCTCGACGACGCGCTGCGGCGGTGCGAGGAAGGCACGTACGGCGCCTGCGAGCGGTGCGGCCGCCCGATCCCGGCCGAGCGGCTCGACCTGCTGCCGTCCACGCGCACCTGCGTGGCCTGTGCCGCACGCCGGCGGCCGCCCGCCTGACCCGAGTCGTCCATCGGACAGTGGCCGTTGTCGATACCGGCTACCGTGCGCGGCGTGACCGTCCTCATGATGTTCGCTGCCTGCTACGGCGTATGGCAGCTCACGATGCTCGCCTCGGCGACCCGCACCGTACGCATGCCGCTGCTGGTGCTCGGCGTCGTGGCCGGGCTGTACGGCGCCGGCATGCTCGCCCTGGGCCTGCAGCTGGTCTACACCCGGGGCGCGGCCGCGCTCACCGGCGAGCCCCTGGCCGAGATCGTCCGGACGGCCAGCTACACCACCGACCCGCTCATCGAGGAGCTGGCCAAGGTGGCGCCGTTCGGGCTGCTCGCGCTGCTGCACCGCAAGGTGCGCGCGCAGTGGGGGCTGACGGACTTCCTGCTGCTCGGCGCGGCCGGCGGAGCGGGCTTCGCGCTCGTCGAGCAGCTGATGCGCCACTCAGGCGAGGCGGCGAACGCGGCGGCCGGCGGGCCGATCGAGGGCTGGTCCATCATGCGCGGCTTCAGCTTCCTGCAGGTGTGGGGCCTGCCCGACCTGCTCACCTCGTGGCTGCCGACCCCGGTGTCCTACGTCGACGCCTTCAGCACCGACACGCCCAGCCCGGAGACCAACCTGCACCTGGTCTGGAGCGCCCTCGCCGGGCTCGGGCTCGGCCTGCTGATCCGCGGCAGCGCCCTGCAGCGCCTGGCCGGCGCCGCGCTGATCCTGTTCCCCTGGCTCGACCACGCCGCCTTCAACCACGACGTCGTCGACCCGGACGGCGCCGGGTTCATCGGCGCGCTGGCCGGCCCACTGGCCTTCCTGCGCCACGCGTTCTGGCTGTACCCGCTGCTCGCGCTCGCCGCCGCCACGTACCTGGACCGGCGCACCCTGCTGGCCGGCAAGCGCGCCTGGCCCGACACGCTCACCGCGATGACGGCGAGTTCGGGGTCGTAGGCGTCCTCGGCGGTGACGTCGGCGTTGATCTCGCGCAGGAACTCCAGGCGCGGGATGGCGCTCATCGTGTCGATGGTGCGTGGTCGGTGCGGGCTGTGCGCGTTGATCGCGGCGATCATGCGCGTGTGCAGCTCTTCGGCGGGTGTGTCGGTGGCGATGCTCATCGTGTCCTTCCGGGCAGTCGAGTGCTCTTCGGTTGTGTGGCGGGCTGGGTCAGCCGTCCAGTAGCAGGCATGCGTCCCAGCGAGACAGCGGCAGGTGGGTGCGGGTGATGCTGTGCTGGGCGAGGTTGATCCCCTCGGCGCCTTCGAGAAGGCCGTGCCCGCGGACGGGGTGGTCTCGCAGGTGGCGATCGAGGCGGCCGATCAGGTACGGCATCCGGTCGGTGAGCCGGTTCGGATCGTGTGAGTCCGCGGCGACGCGCCAGACGGTCAGCGCGAGCCCCGCCCAGCCGTGGCACAGGGACGCGTCGGTCACGCGGTTGAGTTGAAGTCCATCGCCGATGGCGGCGGCCAGGGCGTCCTCGGCGGCTCGCCGGCGGTGTTCGTCGGCCAGGGCGAGCCCGGCGAGTTGCATCGCTCGTGCGATGCCGGGCACGCCGTAGCACCACGACGGGCGGTGCGGGTGGCGGGCGTGTGATGTGCCGGATCGCAGTTCGCCGAGCGAGATCGTCTCCGGCCACCAGGGCTGCGCGGCGGTGCCGCGTCGCCAGGTATTCAGCCAGGAGCAGACGCGCTCGATGGCCTCCGGTTGTCCGGCCACCGTCGTCCCGCGTCTCATCGCGGATGACAGTAGTGCGAGCGGCCCGGCGATGCCGTGGGCCATGCCGAAGTTGCCGTGACCTCCCACCCAATCCGGTGACGGGATGTCCTGCGGGCCGTGGGCGGTCCACCAGCCAGGCACCAGACCATCGGGCGACAGCAGCGGGTCAGTGAGCCGGACCAGGTATTTGAGCACGCCGCGAAGGGTCGTGTGGTCTCGGTCGCGGCGCAGCAGGTATACGCCGAGCCCGGTCAGCCCTGAGATGAGATCGAACTCGGCGAGCGCGGGCGGCCGCTGCCCGTCTATGCGGTCGTGGGCGGTAGCCAACCGCTGCTGCACGATCTGACGTATCTGCCCGTCGAGGACGTCCAGCGCGGGCGCGTACGCCTTGCGTTCGGCGGCGTGGAGTGCGAAAGCCACGGCCGGTGCGCCCCGGAAGAGGCTCGCGCTGGGGTGGGTGCTCACCTCATGGCGCATCGTCGCGGCTGCCCAGTGCTGCACCGTCGACCACTCGCCCAGACCACAGCGGGCAAGCTCGACGTGCAGCAGTGCGATTCCGGGCGCCCCGGTCGCGAGCGACTGGCTCCAGCCCGGTTCGGGATCGTCGCTCGGTGGCAAGACGTCGCTCATAGTCGGGTACCAGCCCTCGTCGTCCAGGACACAGCCGCTTGCCGCGCCAGCCGTCGTGCGATGCGCTCGCCGGCCGGGTCGATGCCCACCGCGCGGTTGTGGTGCATGTGAAGCAGCGACTCGAGCACGTCGGCGCGCGCATCGTCGCCGATGTGCTCGGCGTAGTCGGCCAGAGCCAGGTTCCGAGCCCGCCAGGCAGCCGCGACTTCTTCCGTCGACGACGGCGGCGACCAGTCCGTCCCCGGACCGGTCAAGGCGAGCACGTGGCGGGCGATGTCACGATCGATCGCGGGGCCCGTGGCGGCCGCGCGCGAGGCGAGCCAGTTCATCGCCTCCTCGCCGCCGCCGAGGAACCCTGCTGCGATCGACACCATCGACACCGCTACCTGCGCCGTCGGTGGAAGTCCGAGCTCGGTCTGGCCGCGTAGTAGCGCGCCGACGACGGCGGAATCCGTGGCGAACACCCGCTCGGCGACGGCCATCGCCGGGCCGGTGCCGTAGCGGCCGACCTCGGGGTAGTACGTGTCGGCCACGACGTGCCCGAGGACACCGCGTTCTCGCAGCCGGTGTGCCCACTGCCCCGCCGCTGCCGTATACGAGGCGTGGTGATACAGGTCGGGGGTGTGCAGCCGCAGCCGCAGGTGCGGGGTCTCCAGCCGGCTGCGGTAGCGCACGAACCACATCTGCGGATCACCGTCGATCATGTGCATGAGCTTCGGCAGGTGAACGCGGATGATCTCGTCCATGCGTTCCGGGTGTGTGAACAACTTGAGCTGTATCCAGCGACTGTCCGGCGCACCAGGCGTATGCCCGTGACGGTTACCGATCGTCGGCCATGCCGGGCGTAACGGCGAGGGCGCCGGAGGCCGGCAGGTGACGAGCGGGATCGCGATCTCGTGTACGTGCCCGCCGGCCCAGCCGAAGTCGCCGGCCGCGCCTGGCGCCTCGGTGAAGGTCGCCGCGGGGTGACGGTCCAGATGCTGGCGCACCAGGACCCGGTGTGCGGGGACGGTGAGGTCAAGGCGCAACGTGCGGTCGTCGTCGCGCAGCTCCACGACGTCCGGGCAGCGCCACGTCACACGCCAGCGGGCCAGCGCCGAGTCCCAGGCGGCGGTCGTGGCCGGCGGCGCGGGCAAGGCACTGGCCGCGAGCTGCCAGCGGGCCGGGGCGATGACGCTGCGTTGGTACCGCAGGCGCGGCAGGAACGGCAGATCGTGGCAGTGCGGACCCCAGTCGACCTCGGTCCACAGCGCACCGAACCCGCGCGCCAGGTGCGCGAGGAACCGCACGAGCGGCGGGGGCTGCTTCTGCAACGCCAGGGCGTGCAGGACCTGCGGCTCGATGACCTGGTTCCGCGAAACGCTGACCAGGTAGAACCGCTCATGTGTCGCCAGGATCGCCAGGTCGTCCAACGTCACGTCCGCGGTCGGGTCTGCCCGGTGGTGCTCGCCGAAACGCATCACGTTCGGCAGGAACGCCGGGATGCGGCAGACGTTCTCCGCGTGCGGGTAGGCGGGCGGGAAGCTCATCTGCACCGGCACGGCACCGTCGACCGTGACCGGCAACGACCGGTAAACCTGGTCCAGTCCGCTGCCGGTGGACAGGACGCTGAAGCGGCATGTCAGCGTCCCGGCCGACCGGGCGGGGGTGACGATCAGCCCGTAATCCCCTGCGGTGAGCGCGTCCGTGTCGGTGGCCTGGATACGTGCGGCCAGCTCCACGTGAGCGGGAAAGTGCCGGCCGTCGAAGTCGTTGTCCTTGGTCAGCTCGGCGAGGACGTCATCGGTCAGCACCACCTCGCCGGTGTCGTCGGCGATCGCCTGCATCGCCAGGCCGAGCAGCAGTTGATCCCGGCGGGTCGGCGGCTCGACCGGCTCGGTGGCCACCGTTCCCAGGTACGACGCCGGGAACCCGAGCCCGGAGTCGAGGTCCGTCACGTCGGTGACGGGCACGAGCACCCCCGTGCCGTAGCGCTCGATGAACCTCGTGTGGAAGTCCTGCCACGCCGCGTCACCGGCAGGCCGCCGCGACAGGCGCAGCATCACGCTCGCGGCGTGCTCCATCTCTTCGGCCACCTGCGCCGGGATCTGCATGTCGCAGTCGAGTACGAGGTCCACCGCCAGCGGATGCCGACCATCCGTGGACAGCTCGGCCATCCAGGTCATGATCTCGTCGCGGCGCTCCCGGCGGCCTGCTCCTGGGCCCGCCCGGTTGTGCATCCGCAGCCCGGTCCCGATCATCGCCAGACGCCGCAGAATAGGCGAGGCGGCAGGAATCTGATCGGCGCCGACCGCATCGAGACGTTCGATGACATAGGACAACGGGTCCACCACCGTGAACGGCGCTCGCAGATCGGTGATGAGCAAGCCCTGCTTGATGAGACCCGCCAGCAGCGCGTGAAGACTATCCACCTTCCCGCCGGGGAACAGCGCGAGCAGGCGTTCGCTGAGCGCACCGACCTGGATGGGCGTCGCGGTGAGCTCGTGCACCGTCTGAACGGCCTTGGAGTAGGCGACGCTGGCACGCTCGGGACCGAACGGCGTCTCGATCCGGTCTCCGCGCCGCGCGGCGAGGTTCGTGAACTGCACGTCCAGCAGCGCCAGCAGATCCGGAATCGCCTCGAGTTTCGTGATGACATCGGCGAGCCACTGCGTATCGACTCGCGCCACGGCTTGGTGCTCCCGACCCCATCGAACCGCAGCGCTGCCTGCCAACATGACCGGCGCGGTTCCCGCGAACAAGCCGAAGGGAGTCGGACGACCGGTGGCCCGCAGCAGGTAGCGCATCGCGGACACGCATGCACGGCGGACCTCGCGGTCCCTGATCGATCGGCGGCCGTCCAGCATCGCCTCGATGCTCTGGGCCAGCGAGCGGCTGGACTGCCACACCTCATCGGCGAAGCCGGGACGGTCCCAGATCGCGCGGAGCCAGTCCCGGCACGACCCGGTGTCGTCGAGGTCGGGCCACCAATCCGGCCCGCCATCAAGCGGAGCTACGGCAGCACGCAGTAGCGCGGCTCCGCTGTGCCGATAGAACAGCGTGCGGTCAGGGTTCACGGCTTGCTCCTCCTCATCGGTGTGGAAGGGGTGCGGAGCCGGGCGGGCAAGCCCGGCCCCGCGTGGCCTTGGATCAGTTGGGGCTGTGCGTGACGCACGACGACGCGCACGTGCCCGCGCAGCCGTCGTTGGTCCCGCACCTCTTGTTGTCGAGTCCCGGAGGGACGTCGTCGGTGACGCGGAGGTCCAGGGCGAAGGCGTCCTGGACGTCGTCAACTGCCTGCATGGCGGTCTCCTTGAAGTCGGATCGGTGTACGGGCTGCCCAGAGGGGCGATCTTGACCTGAATCAGCGAGCGCCTTCCCTGCCGTCACGGGCCGGCGCGCGGAACCTGCGAGTGCCGGATGCGGTCTCGCATGTCTCACCTCCTCGATTCGCGTGGGAGAGAGAGCTCCCGGCCCGGGATGCCACACACCCTGTGTGGTCTCACGGGGGCGATGACCGTGCCAGGTCCAGGCCGGGAGCCAGATGCGGGTCACCCTGGCCGTGACCCGGCTGTGAGTGCCCTCGTTCCGAGCACATACGGCCTGCTGAGCGCCGTCGAGTCGAACACCGCGGTGAACCCGCACAGAGCGCATGGGCAGCGGCTACCGTGCATCGTCACTCGACCTCGCACGGTGCCGATCGGCTCGATACAGCTCCGCTTGCGCCACCGCTTGGGCAGCCACATGGCCTCTCCTCGTGGGTCGTGCTCGCCGCGGTAACGTCACGGCGCGCCTCCGTCAGCCGGGTCTCCTGCCGCCGCCGCTCTCGACAGCCACCGACGGCAGCGATTCCCGGCGTTGCATCCACCCGCAAGTCGCGGGCGGAGTCGGCGTCCGTCTGGGTTGGACTGTCGACTGATCTGACGTTAGAGCGACGTCGATTCGCGGAGTTGCACAGAGTTTTCACACCTGTCACAGCTCCAGCGCTGTCAGTGGCGGTCGGGGTCGCCGTAAGCTGGAATAGGTCGCGCCCATCGGGCGCCGAAGGAGCGGATCGTGGACAGGGACAGGGTTCTGACAGTCGGCGACAACATCGCAGTGCTGCGCAAAGCCGCCGGGATGACGCAACACAAGCTCGCCCGTGAGGCGAACGTCTCGCACAGCCTGTTGACCAAGGTCGAGACCGGCGACCGGCCCGCCAGCCACGCGTTCGTCGCCGCGGTTGCCCGTGCACTCCACGTTCCGATCGAGCGCGTCTACGGCCAGCCCTACGACGGCTCCGACGTCCCCACCGCCGTGGACGCACTGCGGGTCGTCCTGCGCGGCTATGACCTGCCACCGGCCGGAGACGTGCCCCCGCGCTCCTACGACGAGCTCCGCGCCTCGGTGAAGGCCATGTCCGACCTGCGCCGCGACGGCAAGTACGGCAAGCTCGCAGCCCAACTACCCGCAGTCATCGAGCAGCTCACCGAGGCTGTGCATGTCACGGTCGGCACAGAGAACGAGCGGACCTACGGCCTGCTGGTCAGCGCCTACTACGTGGCGCATGGACTCGCGTACCGCCTCGGGTACGCCGACCTGGCGGAAAGCATCGAGCACAAGCTGATCTGGGCCGCCGAACGAGCCGGAGATCCGCTCGCCGCCGGACTCGCCCAGTGGACGCGGGTCACCACGTTCCAATCGGCAGGCGACTACCAGCGTGGGCTGCGCATCCTGGACGCCGCCCGCTCCGCTCTGGCCGACCAGGTCGAACGCGACCACGAGGACGCGGCGGTCACCGTATACGGGAGCATGCACCTTCGAGCCGTCACCCTGGCCTCCCGCGCGGGCGACGCCACCACCACCACAGATCACCTCGCGGCAGCGGAGGAGCTGACGCGCTACGCGCCGGCCGACAAGGTCCGCTACCACGTCACCTTCGGCCCGGCGAACCTTCGTATCCACGAGGTGGCCGCCTGGGTCGAGCTGGGCGAGCCCGAACGCGCGATTCGCCGCGGCCTCGACTTCACGCCACCGGTCGGTATGCCCGCCACCAGAGCCGGCCACCACTACATCGATCTTGCGCGCGCGCATGTGCTCATCGGCAATCGGCCCGAGACGTTGTCAGCGCTGGAGTCCGCGAGGCGACTCGCGCCCGAGCAGACTCGGTATCACCCGATGGTCCGGGAGACGACCCGGGCACTCCTGACCTTGCACCGCCGGTCGAACTCAGAACTGACCGCCTTCACCACCTGGCTCGGGATCGAGAACTGACCACCCGGCCCGACAGCCAAGCGACCGTTGAGCCCGGACTACGCTGCCGCAGCCGGAGGCGTTCGCCTGCCCGAAGCTGGTCGCCGCCGTACGGGTACCTGCCGGCGCACGAGCGCCACCCCGCCCCGGCGCGGGCGGCGCAGGGCGCGACAAAGACCCGGCTGGTCGCCGATCCGCAACGCGGTGAGGTGATCACCGAGATGTTCATCCTGCGGGTGCACAACGGGATAACGTTCCGGCAGATCGCCGAGCGGTTCAACGCCGACCCCGACCGCTACCCGCCGCCGGTCCCCCACGAGGGAGGGAGGCGAGCGGCGGTGGCGGTGGCCGGTCGTGCGCGACATGCTCGGCACCCCGTCGTCGCGGCGTGCGGCGCGAGCACGCCGGCGCCGCTCGATCCGAGCGCGGCGGCCCGCCAGCGCGTGATCGAC